>JAEUMA010000006.1 GCA_016793565.1 Rhizobiaceae bacterium | reverse complement strand
CCGGCCACAGCGCGCGCACCGCGGCGATGAGCGGCTCCGTCGTCCTGCTGCATCTGGCGGGCGCCGTGGCGCTGATGCTGTTTGCCACCCGGATGGTCAAGACGGGCGTCGAACGCGCCTATGGCGACGTGCTGCGCCAGCGCCTGCGCCAGACCATGAAGAACCCGCTGCTGGCGGTTCTGGCTGGCATGGGCCTGGCGATCGCCCTGCAGAGTTCCACCGCGGTGACGCTGCTGGTTTCCGGCTTCGCCGGCGCGGGCATCGTCAGCGGCATGGCCGGCCAGCTCGCCGTGCGCGGCGCCGAGATCGGTTCGGCGCTTGTGGTCAAGCTGCTCTCCTTCGACCTCACGCTGGTCGTGCCGATCTGCCTGGTCGCCGGAACCGTCATGTTCATGACCACCGAGCGGCGCGACTGGCGCCAAATCGGGCGCATCCTGGTCGGCATCGGCCTGCTCATCCTGTCGCTGGAGATGATCGGCGAGGCATCCGAGCCGCTGCGCGAAAGCCGCATGCTGCCGGTCATCATCGACTATTTCTCCAGCGATCCCATTACAGCCTATCTGCTGGCGGCCCTGGTCACCTGGCTGTTCCATTCCAGCATCGCCGCCGTGCTGCTGCTGGTCACGCTGGCCGGACGCGGCCTCATCCCATCGGACCTCGGCATCGTGCTCGTCCTCGGCGTCAATCTCGGCAGCTCGGTCATCGCGCCTCTGCTGACGCGCGGTGCGCCGCCCGGCGTGCGCGTCGTGCCGATGGGCAACCTTTTGATGCGCGGCGCCGGCTCGCTGCTGATGATGATCCTGTTTTCATGGCTGAAGCCGCCGGTCGGCTATCTCGGCGCCACGGTCCCCGACCAGATCATCCACGCCCATATCCTCTTCAACGTACTGGTCCTGCTCGCCGGCTTCCCGCTGGCGGGGCTGGTCTACCGCGCCTCGGAGAAGATCGTGGCGCTCGGCACGCCGCCGCCGTCCGACCCCCTGCAGGTCGGCGAGCTCAGCGCGCTAGACGAGAAGGCGCTGGACACGCCGGCCCAGGCGCTCGCCAACGCCACGCGCGAGGTGGTCGGCGTCTGCGAGATCGTCGAGATCATGCTGAAGCGCATCATCGAGCTGTACGAGCGCGCGGAGCCGCAGGACGTGGAGGCGCTGGCCGCGCTCGACGATCGCGTCGACCGCAAGCATGCGGCGATCAAGCTCTATCTGGCCAAGGTCACCAGCCGCAAGCTGACCGAGCAGGAGGCATTGCGCTGCCAGGAACTGATCGGCGCCTGCGTCAAGCTGGAGCAGGTCGGCGACATCATCGTGCGCAACATGCTGGTACACGTTCAGAAGAAGCGCGACCGCGGGCTGGAGTTCACCGACGAGGGCTGGCGCGAGCTCACCGCCTTCCACGCCTCGGTGCTCGCCAACGCCCGGCTCGCCTTCAACGTGCTCATCTCGCGCGACGCCGAGACCGCCCGCCTGCTCGTCCAGGAGAAGGAACGGCTGCGCGAACGCGAGAAGCAGCTCAGCCAGAGCCACTTCACACGACTGCGCGACGGCACCGCCAAAAGCCTGGAAACCAGCACCATCCACCTCGACACGATCCGCGACCTCAAGGAGATCAACTCCCTGCTGGCCTCGATCGCCTATCCGGTGCTGGAGGAACAGGGCCTGCTCGGCGGCTCGCGGCTGAAGGTGGTCTGACGCGAGCCGCCGGCCGGCCTACTGCAGCATCGTCTTGACAATGCCGCTCGCCTTGCCGAAGTCCATCTTGCCGGGGAACTTCTCCTTCAGCGCGTTCATGCAGCGGCCCATGTCGCGCAGCCCGTCGGCGCCGATCTCGCTGATCACCTGCTGGCAGGCGCGCTTCATGTCGTCCTCGCTGAGCTGAACCGGCAGGAAGCCACGGATGATGGCGATCTCGTCGCGTTCCTGCTCGGCCAGTTCCAGTCTGCTGCCCTCCTCGAAGGCCTTGGCCGATTCCTCGCGCTGCTTCACCATCTTGCCGAGAATCGCCAGGATGTCGTCGTCGCTCACCGGGTCCTTGCCGGCGCCCCGGTTGGCGATGTCGCGGTCCTGTATGGCGGCCTGGATCAGGCGCAGCGTCGAGACGCGGCGTTTGTCCTGGGCCCGCAATGCATCTTTCAGCGCCTGGGCGAGAATCTCGCGCATGGCATTCTCCTTTCGGCAGGTGGCGGACAATAGCTCCGGCGGCTGCCGGACGTAAATCGCCGCGGACGCCAACTTCCTGATTTCGCATCGGAAATTATTTCTGCGCCGGTGGCGGCGTCAGAATTGACCGGCAGCAGGCCTTCGCCTATTGTCCGCGCCCTGCATGGACACTATGTGGCTGTTGCGCGCAGGCCGACCGAAAGCCTCGGGTCTGCATGCGCATCGTTGCACGCAATATGGCGATCGCGACCGCCTTCGGCAAGGTGCCGCCGAGGCCGCTCGCGGGCGCGGAACGGAGAAAGCCGATGGCCACGACCGCCCCCTGGAGCAACGAGCCTCCCACCGCGCTTCTCGTCCTGGCCGACGGCACGGTCGTGGAAGGGCGCGGCCTCGGTGCGACAGGCTCGGCCGTCGCCGAAGTGTGCTTCAACACCGCCCTCACCGGCTATGAGGAGATCCTCACCGATCCCTCCTATGCCAGCCAGATCGTCACCTTCACCTTTCCGCATATCGGCAATGTCGGCGCCAACGATGACGACGTCGAGGACCTCGTCCCGGCGGCCCGCCACGGAGCCGTCGGCGCCGTCTTCAAGGCCGACGTCACCAGCCCGTCCAACTACCGGGCCGCGGCCGGCCTCGACCAGTGGCTGAAGCGGCGCGGCGTCATTGCCATGTCCGGCATCGACACCAGGGCGCTCACCGCGCTGATCCGCGAGAAGGGCATGCCCAACGCGGTGATCGCGCATGCGCCGGACGGCCGCTTCGATCTCGCAGACCTCAAGGCCCGGGCGAAGGGCTGGTCCGGCCTCCTCGACCTCGACCTCGCCAAGGACGTCACCTCTGGTCAGTCATCCCAATGGACCGAGACGCCGTGGGTCTGGAACGAGGGCTATGGCGCGCAGGCCGAGCCCGGCATGCATGTCGTGGCCATCGACTACGGCGTGAAGCGCAACATCCTGCGCCTGCTGGCCGGCCTGGGCGCGAAGGTCACCGTCGTTCCGGCGCAGACGCCGGCTGCCGAGATTCTCGCCATGCAGCCCGATGGCATCTTCCTGTCCAACGGCCCGGGCGACCCGGCCGCCACCGGCAAATATGCCGTGCCCATCATCCAGGATCTGCTGAAAAGCGACCTGCCGGTGTTCGGCATCTGCCTCGGCCACCAGATGCTGGCGCTGGCCGTGGGGGCCAGCACGGCCAAGATGCATCAGGGCCACCACGGCGCCAATCATCCCGTCAAGGACCATACCACCGGCAAGGTCGAGATCGTCTCCATGAACCACGGCTTCGCGGTCGACGGCGACACGCTGCCGGACGGCGTGGAGGAGACCCATGTGTCGCTGTTCGACGGCACCAATTGCGGCATCGCCCTTGCCGGGCGGCCCGTCTTGTCCGTCCAGCACCACCCCGAGGCGTCGCCCGGCCCTCAGGATTCGCACTATCTCTTCCGCCGCTTCGCCAATCTCATCCGCGATCGCCGGGGCGAACCGGCACTCGCCGAACGGTAGGCCGTCCCCCCACTTTAACACCAGTCGTCAGCGCGCCGCTTCGTCGGCGGGCTGGTCGTTCTTGTGCTCGATGGCTGCGTTCACCTCGGCGCCGAGGATGAGGATCATCGCCGAAAGCCACACCCACACCATGAAGCCGATCACGGTTCCCAGCGAGCCGTAGATCGCGTTGTAATTGGCGAAATTGCGCAGGTAGTGCGTAAAACCGATCGAGGTGAGCAGCCAGGCGATCGTCGCCAGCAGCGCGCCCCAGGTCAGCCAGCGCCATTTGGAACGCACGCGGCTCGGTCCGTAGCGATAGATGGCGGTAATGGTGCACCAGGCGCCGCCGACCAGCAGCGGCCAGCGGCCGATGCTGATCACCTTTTCCGTAAATCCGTCGATCGGCACGAAAGCCAGCACCACCGGAATGACACCGAGTGCGATGATCAGCATGATGCCGGAAAACAGCACGACGATAGTGAACAGGCCGGATTGCAGCGTCAGGCCTATGAAACTGCGCTTCTCGACCTCTTCGTAGGCGACGTTCATGGCGTCGAACATCGCCTTGACGCCGGCATTGGTGCTCCACAGCGCGAAGCCCAGCCCGAAAGCTACCTTGAAGCTCAACCTGCCGTGGTCCTGCGCGGCCAGCGCGTCGAGCTGCGTTCGGATCAGTTCCAGGCCGCCGGACGGCAGCATGTCGCCAAGTAGCGCGACATGCACCGCTATCGTGCGCGGATCGGCAAAGAACCCGTATAGCGCCACGAAGGCGGCGAGGGCCGGAAACAGCGCCAGAAGCAGGTAATAGGTGACGCCGCCCGCGATCAGCATGACGCGGTGGTCGAAGAATTTCTCCCACAGCCGAAGAAGGATGTGCACCAGAACTGTCATGGGCCCCGCGACAGGCGACGATCGCCCGCGAGGTACCTAAATGCCCTGGCTTGCTCTCGCAAGCGGGCTATCCGGCCTGTGCCGGCCGGACCGCCCGCTGCGATGCGCTCAGATCGGATTGTTGAAGGTGTCGCAGTCCGAAAGCTTGCCGCTCTTGAAGCCGCGCGCGAACCAGGTCTGGCGCTGCTGCGAAGTGCCGTGGTTGAAGCTCTCCGGCACCACATAGCCCTGCATTTTCTTCTGCAAGGTATCGTCGCCGATCTGCTGAGCCGCATTCAGCGCCTCTTCGACATCGCCCTGTTCGAGAAGCCCCTTCTGGTCGGTAAAGTGGCCCCAAACACCGGCGAAACAGTCGGCCTGCAGTTCCACCCGCATTGACATCTGGTTGGCTTCAGTCTCGCTCATCTGCTGCCGCATCTGGTTGAATTTCGGCAGGATGCCCGTCAGGTTCTGCACATGGTGCCCCACTTCGTGGGCGATCACATAGGCCTGTGCGAAATCGCCGGATGCGCCGAACTGCTTGGCGAGCTGGTTGAAGAAGCTCGTGTCCAGATAGACCTTCTGGTCTCCGGGGCAATAGAACGGTCCGGCCGCCGCGGAGGCGAAGCCGCAGGCGGAACGCACGCTGCCGTTGAACAGAGCGAGCTTCGGCTCGGTGTACTGCAGGCCTTCCGACTGGAAGATGCCCTTCCACACGTCCTCGGTCTCCGCCAGCACGACGCCCACGAACTGCTTCATCTCGTCCGAGGCGGGAGCGCCCGCGCCGCTGTCGTCGCTCTGCGTGATCTGTCCGCCGCCGCCCGGCACCTGCGAGCCGTCATTGGCGATCATTTCCAGCGGATCGATGCCGCAGGAGCGCAGGGCGAAATAGATGATGACCAGGATGACGATTGTGGAGAGGCTGAAGCCGCCGCCACCGCGCCCGATCGGAATCCGCATTCCGCCGCCGGGACCGAGGCCTCCGCCCAGGCCACCGCCGCCTCCGCTACCACGCAGATCTTCGATATTGTCGCTTTCGCGGCGGCCTCTCCAGCGCATCGCCTACTCCCTCATGAATGCAAGACGTTGGTCCGGCTGAACCCGACAATTATCCGAATGGCCCCCGCAAGTCACAGGTTTTGTGAATCACGGGCTTCTCGGTCGCAGCCGCCTTCCGCGCGGCGCTTGTCGTCAAATCCGCTCAGCGCTGCTTTTCCGCCGCGCCTTTTCCGTCCGAGCTGCGCGACCGCTCGTCGAAGCGCGCAGCGCCTTTCTTGAGGTCGCTGCCCTTTTCGGCCTCGACCTTGTGTTCTTCGTTGGCCGCGGCCTTGCGCAAACCCCTGGCCGCCTGCTTACCCTCTTTCGTCGGTGCCTGTTCGATGCCCATCGTTCCTGTCCTTCGCCAAGGTGAGCGCTAAACCCCTTCAACGGAGATGCGCGTCAACAGGTTCCCTGCTCTATGAGACGAACAGACAGCGACGGATCCTCCTGCCAAAGATGCTGTCCGTGCTCGCGGAGGACCGGCCAACCTCTGCGACGGCAAGCGAGCGCGAGACGCATCCGGACTGCCGCATAAGCTCTCGGTATATTATCAAATAGACATATAAGCGCGACGCCTCTCGAGCGCCTACAATTGTAGAATTTCGCTTAAGCGATGTTTTGAGGATCTTATACTATCAAGCATGCATGCACTACGATGCCATGGCCTGGATCGACGAGTACTACGCCCTGATCATCGTCCTTGTCGGAGGACTCTTGATCGGCATGGCTGCGGAGCAGATACGCGCAGCGCAGCGGCGCCGGGCCTGGCTCGAAAGAAACGGTTCTCGTCCGCCGCAAAGGGATTCGGCCGACCAGCTCAGGGTCGTCATGCGGTCGGATTTCTTCGCTCAGCCGCTGCTCAACCGCGGTGAGGCACGCCTTTTCCGGGAACTGGATCGCTTCGTCACTGCCCGCAACCCCGATTGGCAGGTCATGGCCCAGGTCTCGCTCGGCGAGATCCTGCGCGGCGGCGACGCCGAGGCCCATAGCTGCATCAACTCCAAGCGGGTCGATCTTCTGATCGTCAACGAAAACTGCCAGCCCATGCATGTCATCGAGTATCAGGGCGCGGGCCACTACAAGGGCACGGCGGCGGCGCGCGACGCCGTCAAGAAGGAAGCGCTTCG
>JAEUMA010000752.1 GCA_016793565.1 Rhizobiaceae bacterium | reverse complement strand
CAGGTGATAGGCCGTCGAACAGCCGATGATGCCGCCGCCGATGACGACGACCTGGGCGTGACTGGGAAGATTCATGCTGGAGGCTTTCCGTAAGCGCTGCGGTAGCTGTCGAGAGCGGCATCGAGCCGCGCGAGGTTTTCGGCGGTGTAGGCCACGTAGTCCGCGCCGGGAGCGCTGAGATGGAGTTCCGACACCATGCTCCACATCGCCTCGCGCAGCAGCGACGCGCATTGCATGGCCGCGAAGCCGCGCTTCAGGCCGGGTTCGAGTTCTCCGCCGAAATAGGCCGACAGCAGTTCGTCGGCCTCGGACGCATCCATACCCGCGTTGGAGGCCGCGCCCGCCAGATCGAACATCGCGGTATTGAAGCCGGCATATTCGAAGTCGATCAGCCAGAGCCTTTCGCCGTCGTCCAGGATGTTGCCGGGCAGCAGGTCGTTGTGGCCGAACACGATCGGCAGCGCCGCCTGGGCCCTCTCCAACTCGTCGGCGAGCGCCAGGTATGCAGGCAGTTCCGCCCGCATGCGGCTGCCGCCGCGCTGCAACGTGCGCGCATAGTCGCGGATGACGTGGAACACCCAGAACATGAATCCCGCGCCGCTGATATAGCGTGGCATCTCCTCGTGGAAGCGGCGCAGCAGCCCGGCGACGCGGACGCGGTTGGCGCGGACATCCTCGCCGCCATAGGTCTTGGCGTTGAGGAAGGCGGTGACCATGACGCCCGCTTCGGCGAAACGGACGGCCGGCGCGAAGCCGGCCTCGGCGGCTGCGCGGGCCGTCATCAGCTCGCGCTCGCGAAAGACGTGGTGGAACGGAAAATCACGGCCGAAACGCACCACGCTCGGTCCGCCGGCGTCGGTGACAAGCCAGCTCTCGTTGCTGATGCCGCCTTTCAGGGGTGCGATGCTGATACGGCCGTTCCAGATCGGCAGGGCGTGGATGCGCTTCTCGCCTGCCTCCGCATCGACCATTGCCTGCATCGCAATCCGCGCCCATCCTGTTGCCCGTCACTTTTGGCGTGGTGCGCGGTATTGTCAACGATGGCTTGTGGCATTTCGGGTGTTCTTTGACCGTATCCGGGATGAAATCTGGGTACGGATTTGCAGATATGTATCATAACCGGGCAATGGCGGCTGAGGGCAGGGGGCGAAGGGCATGAAACTTTCCAAGCGGCACGGCGAGATCCTGCGTCTGGTGCAGGAGCACGGGACCATTACCATCGCCGACCTGGCAACACGGATGGACGTGTCGCTGGAGACGGTGCGGCGCGACGTCAAGCCACTGACTCAGGAAGGGACCGTGCTGAAGATGCACGGCGCCATCGGGCTGCCCGCCTTCGTCGGGGAGGCGCCCTTCGAGCGGCGCATGCGCGACCAGGCGGACGCCAAGCGGGCGATCGCCAGATTGTTGGCCGCGACGATTTCCGACGGCGACTCCATCATGATGGATACCGGCACGACCACCAGCTATCTCGCGCGCGAACTGCTCGGGCATCGGCGGCTGACCGTCGTGACGAACTCATCCGACGTCGCCCGCACCCTGGCCACGGTCAATGGAAACAAGGTCTACATGGCGGGCGGCGAACTGCGCAGCGACAACGGCGCCGCCTTCGGTATGACGGCGATCGAGTTCGTCGGCCGCTTCAGCGTCACGCATGCGGTCGTCACGGCCAGCGCCGTCGACACGCGTGGCATCATGGACGTCAGCCTGGAAGAGGCCGAGTTCGCGCGCATGGTGCTCTCGCGCGGGTCGCGTGCGGTGGTGGTCACGGACCATTCGAAGTTCGGGCGGCCGGGCCTC
>JAEUMA010000735.1 GCA_016793565.1 Rhizobiaceae bacterium | reverse complement strand
CTGCTCGACGAGATCCACGTAAGCCTCGATCCCTCGCGGCCGGTCGGCGAACTGAGCCTTAACGAGCAGCAGATCGTCGAGATCTGCCGTGCGCTGGCCAGTCGTCCGCGCGTGCTGGTGTTCGACGAGCCGACAGCCTCGCTCAACGACGACCAAGTCGGTCATCTGCTCGCGATCATCCGCAAGCTGAAGGCGAGCGGGCTCGGAATCATCTACGTCTCGCATCGCCTAGGCGAGGTGCTCGACATATCGGATCGGGTGACAGTGCTGCGCGACGGCCGCGTCATCGGCACGCGCGAAATCGCGGGTCTGGACGAGGCCAGTCTGGTCTCGATGATGGTTGGCCGCGAGCACAAGCCCGGCCAGACGGCCTACCGGGAGCGCCGGTTCGGAGACATCGCGCTGGAGACCCGCGCGATCGGCAAATCGGGCGCTTTCGACGACGTATCGATCGAGGTCCGTGCGGGCGAGATCGTCGGCATCGCCGGATTGCTCGGCTGCCAGCGCGAGGCCGTGGTGCGCGCCATCTTCGGTGCGACCGGGATCGACCGCGGCGAAATCCGTGTTCGCGGCGCGACGGTGCCGCTGCGCTCGCCGCGCGACGCCATCGCCTCGGGCCTGGGCTTCATGCCGGCCGACCGCAAGGGCGAAGGCCTGGTACTGTCGATGAACGTCGGCGACAATCTCAGCCTCACGACGCTGCGCCGGTCGAGCCGCTTCGGTTTCCTCGGGCGGGGGCGCCGAAACGCTGCCGCCGCTCAGCTTGTGCGCAAGCTGGCGATCAAGGTCAGCGGGCTGGGGCAGCTTGCCTCGCAGCTGTCCGGCGGCAATCAGCAGAAGATCGTCATCGGCAAGTGGATCGCCCGGGGCGGCGATATCGTCATCGCCGAGGATCCTACCCGTGGCGTCGACGTTGGCGCCAAGTTCGAGATCTGGCGCGCCATCCAGGAACTCGCGGAGGAGGGCAAGGCGGTCCTCCTGCTGACCACCGAACTCCAGGAAATGATGGACGCGTGCGACCGCATTCTCGTCATGAGCCGCGGCCGCGTCACCGGCCATTTCCGCCGCGAGGAATTCTCGGCGGAGGCGATCGCCCACTGTTTCGTCGCTTGAGACGATAACACCATGGGAACAATGAATTTTCCATCCGGCATACGCCTCGCTAGGCCTGTTGCGACCACAAATTTCACAAGGGAGTTCCAGCATGCAGGGCGATAATTCCGCCAGCTATGCCGGCATCGGCGGCATCGGCAGCAAGATCTGGCCGCTGACCGGTCCGGAGATCATCTCGCGCGACAAGCTCAAGGTTCTGCGCACCCGCACGAACGGACCGGGCCTGATCCGCTTGGCGGTGCATCTCGCGGCGTTGGCGCTGGGCGCGCTAGCCGTCTACCTGTCTTCCTGGACGCTGTGGCTGCAGATCCCCGCCATGTTCGCTTACGGCGTGATCATCGTTCTTCTGTTCGCGCCCTTGCACGAATGTTCGCACGGCACCGCCTTCCACTCGCGCTGGATCAACCATCTGGTCGGCTTCGCGGTAGCGGCCTTCACGTTCCGGCCGTTCCTGTACTTCAAGTACCGGCACGCGGCGCATCACACCTATACACAGCACGAGGATCATGATCCCGACATCGTGCCGTTCCCCACCTCGATGCGCGACTATTTCGCCCAGATCCTCGGGCTGTCGTTCTGGCCGAAGCTGGTCGGAACCTTGTGGCGCGGCTCTACGGGTCGGTTCACCGACGAGGAGAAGGAGTTTCTGCCGCAATCCGTATGGGGACAGGTCATGCTGGAAATCCGGCTCCAGGTCCTGCTCTATGCAGTGGTGGCAGCCGTCTCGATCTACTTCGGCAGTACGATCGCGCTGGTCTACTGGCTGCTGCCGCGGATCATGGGCGAACCGGTCCTGCGCGCCATCCGCATGGCGGAACATACCGGCGCGGAGGAGAGCCCGAACCTCCTGGCGAACACCCGCACCACGCTGGCCAATCCGTTGCTCAAGATGCTCTACTGGAACATGCCGTACCATGCCGAGCACCATCTCGCCTCGTCCGTGCCGTTCCACGCCTTGAACCGGCTGCACGACGAGGTCTCGCCGCACCTCAAATGCGTCAGCAGGGGCTATGTCCAGGTTCATCGCGAAATCATCCGCGAGGTACTGAGGAACGGCCGCGAGGGCCAGGCAGCCGGCCAGGGAGCCTGATCGTGGCGATGTCGGGCAGGGGAGCGGGCGTCGTCATCGTCGGCGGCGGACACGCCGGCGGGCGGACGGCGGAGCGGTTGAGGCATGGCGGCTTCGTCGGGCCGATCGACGTGGTCGGCGCGGAGCCGGAGCTGCCCTACGAGCGGCCGCCCTTGTCGAAAAGCGTGCTGACGTCCCCCAAGGCCTCCAACGCCTATCTGTTGCCCCAGGCGCGATGGAACGAGGCCGGCGTCCGGTTTCACCTGGGCGTCGAGGCCGTCGAAATCGACCGCGCCGGTCGCACCGTGAAACTCTCCGATGGCGGCACGCTCGCCTATCGCAAGCTGGTGCTGGCGACGGGCGTATCCCCCCGCAGGCTGCCTATGCTCTCTATCCTGCACGACCGCGTGCTCCATCTTCGCTCCTTCGCCGATGCCATTACGCTCAGGGAGCGCATCACGCCGGATACGTCCCTGGTGCTGATCGGAGCCGGCTTCATCGGTCTGGAGGTCGCCGCCAGCGCCGCCAGAATGGGCGCGAAGGTGACGGTCGTCGAGGCGGCCGACCGGCCTCTCGCCAGGCTCCTGCCCAGCTATTTCTCGGCGTGGCTGGCCGATGTTCATCGTCGAGCCGGCATCGACATCCTCTGCGGTCGCCAGATCGTTGCAGTGGAGCCGGACGGGCAGGGCGCCGCTCTGCGTCTCGACGACGGCGCGTGTCTCGCCGCCGACATGGTGCTGGCCGGTGTCGGTAGCCTTCCCAACGACGGGCTGGCTCGCGCCGCGGGCCTCGCCGTCGAGGACGGTATTCCGGTGAACGCCTACTGTCAGACCGACGACCCCGACATCTTCGCCGTGGGCGATGTCGCCCGCCATCGGGATGCGTTTGCCGGGTCGGACCGGCGGCTGGAATCCTGGAAAAACGCCGAGGATACCGCTGCCGTCGCTGCCGCCTGCATCTGCGGCAGCCCGGTTCGCTACGCCGAAGTGCCGTGGTTCTGGACCGACCAGCACGAGCTCAACATCCAGATCGCAGGGACGCTGATTGGCGAGCCGGCCTATGAGCGCGGTCGGCCCGGAGAGCGCGCCTATCTCGCCTATTTCGTTGAGCAGGGCAGGCTGATCGGGGCGATCGGAATTGGTTGTGGCCGCGACATCCGCATCGCGCGCGAGACCATCAAGGCCGGCACGCGGCTCGACGCGGCGGATCTGGCCGGGAAGGGCTTCTCCGCCAGGCTGGCACCCGGCTCGGAGAGGCAGGCGTCGTGATCGCTTCGCGCGCGGCGGTCTGCTTCGAGCCGGACCGGCCGCTTTCGGTCGAGGAGGTGCGCGTGGCGCCGCCCGGGTACGGCGAGGCCTTGGTGGAGATCGTCGCTTCGGGGCTTTGCCATACCGACTTGACCGCTCTGGACGGTGTCAATGCGACCAGCGTCTATCCCCTCATTCCCGGCCATGAAGGTGCGGGGCGCGTTGTCGAGGTCGGCGACGGCGTCTACGACCTCAAGCCCGGCGATCACGTCATTCCGCTCTACGGGCCGGAATGCGGACACTGCCGCATGTGCCGCAGCAACCGCACCAACCTGTGCTGGACGATCAAGCCGACGCGCGACAAGGGCGTGATGCCGGACGGCAGGCCGCGCTTCTCGCTCGGCGAGGCGCCGGTCTACCACTTCATGGGTACCTCGACGCTCTCGCGATACACGGTGGTGCCGGAGATAGCGCTGGCAAAGATCCGGCCCGACGCACCGCTGGACAAGGTCTGCCTGTTCGGCTGCGGTGTCACGACCGGCGTCGGCGCAGCACTTTCCGAGATCAGGGAAGGCGACACCGTCGCCGTGTTCGGCCTCGGCGGCATAGGCATCAACGTGGTGCAGGGAGCGCGAGCCGCCGGGGCATCGCGCATCGTTGGAGTCGACGTCACCGATGGCAAGAACAC
>JAEUMA010000375.1 GCA_016793565.1 Rhizobiaceae bacterium | reverse complement strand
GACATTCTCGCCGCAGGAAATGGGCGAGCTAATGACCATCGTGGAAAGATTCTGTGCCGAGCGCGGCATTCAACTTGGCGAAGGGGAGAGCCGATGACGCACAAGCAAGAATACCGGCGCGTAGTCTCCTCTTGGCCCGGCGAGGGGACCGGCGAGACCGTCTATCAGGACGACCACGGCAACACCTACCGCACGATCAGTCGCGCCGAAGCGGCGAACATCGAGCAGTCCACCTGTGGGCGCGTCTATCACATCTACCCCGACGGTGACATTCGATGAACCGCCGCGAGTTCAGCAAACAGACCAAACGCGAGGCCCTGCAACGCTCAGGGCTCCTCTGCGAGGCCGTGGGCGTCATGTACGGGCTCGATCCCCGCCACCGCTGCAACGCGCCCCTCGGCTACGGGGTCGAGTTCGACCATGTGATCCTCGACGCCAACTCCAAGGACAACAGCCTGGAGAATTGCGCGGCGGTTTGCATCAAGTGCCACAAGTGGAAGACGGCCAAGCACGACACGCCGCTCGCCGCCAAGACCGTCCGCCAACGCGACAAGCTCGGCCTCGGCATCAAGTCCCGCTCCACCTTCCCGAAGAAGCCGGAGGGATACAAGCACGACTGGAAGACCGGGCGCCTGATGAAGAAATCGCTCGGTGCGTAGGGGCTTCATAGCCCCGAGCCACCCCTAACCCCGGAGACTCCCAATGACTTCATCTGATGGAAATAGGTTAGCCGCAGGAGCGGCTTCAGCCCACGACACGCAACCATCCGCTCCCGCAACTGCTGATCGCCGCTGCGGCACGTGCAAGCGCTGGCGTCCGCATGAAACGCGGGACCCTATGTTCGACAGGCATTTCGGTCGATGCACCGCGCCCTATCCTGCGATTGCCTCGTGCTTCGCGGGTCTCGACAGACGCGATCCCTCCAGCATCGCTGGCGACGACTGCCCGAAGTGGCTCAAGGGCGGCAAGCACGGAGACCTGCGATGAGCACGAGCGGCTGGGTCCACATCAACGGTGCGCGCAAGTGGCACTACGTGCGCGAAGACGGCCGTTCTCTGTGTGGTCGCTGGGCGTACCTCGGCCGCGTTCCGCCTGAGAAAGGAAACGACGACAGCCCCGACAACTGCCCGACATGTCGCAAGAAACTTGCCGCCCTTTCCCACTCTGGAGACACCCCATGACCTCCTCTCCTGCAACAGAGAGCGCGTTGCTGCCGTGTCCGTTCTGTGATGCGCAGATGCGCGTGCGCGAGCATTCGGCCTTCCACCCGGTGAACGACTGTTGGCTGGCGACGGCTGGCGAACATGGCACCTACGAACTCGACGAGAGCGACTATCCCGCCTGGAACCGCCGCCCTCCTGTGGCCTCACCAGATGGGCGGGGAGATATGAATAATGGGTTGGCCGCAGGGGCGGCCCCTTTGCTGTCTACCGCTGAAGCCTCTCCCGCGGCACACCCCGTATTCGCCTTTCTGCTCGGCAGTGGCCCGCTCAACAACTACTGGTTCGGTGAGACGCCGCCGCCCGGCCCGAAGAACAAGCGCAAGCAGCCGTACTGGTGGCGCGAGCATCTTCGCCATGCCCTAGCGAAGATCGCCACTCCTGCATCCCCACCGACCTCCGCATGGCGTGACATCGCCTCCGCGCCGAAGGATGGGACGCGCATTTTGCTTGGGCGGCCTGAGACCGAAGACAGCGCCGAAACGGTGGCGGAGGGTTATTATTGGGAAGCAGAACCGGATGGCCCCGACTGGATGGGCCACGATGGCGGGTTCCTGGATCTGGGTCTCCAATCCTTCGACCTGCCGCGCTCGTTTGGAAACCCAACGCACCGCCGTGATGGCATCCAGCCCACCCACTGGATGCCGTTACCCCTCCCTCCCGGAGACGAGAAATGAGAGAAGACGATATGAATAATGGGTTGGCCGCAGGGGCGGCCGCTTTGCCGAGCGAGCAAGCTGCGCCTCCTGCAATGACGTTGCGGCAAGCCGCCGAGCGTTTGCTGGAGTTGGGCCACAGCATCAAAATGGCCATGACTGAAGAACGCGAGAACGAGCTGTGTGGCGCTCGCGACCGCTTGCTCGGCATGATGCGGAAGTCGGACGCCTTGATCACCGCCGTCGAGGAGTGGGCCGGGGACTGCGAGGGCGTCCCGGACGATCCGTCAGACGCCAATCTGCTGAAGGCCCTGTGGACCTACGACGGCGACCGCACGCAGCCATGCGAAGGTTGCGATGGCGAATGCGGCGAGCCTTGCGCGCCATGCACCGTTGCCGCCGCTCATCGGTCCCTCGATGAGTTCAGCGCAGAGTGGCGCAAGAAGCATGGCATCGTTCAATTTCTGCCGCCAGCCGGGAAGACTGCGGCCCCTCAATACGAGGGCGAAGCCAAACCCATTTCCTCCTCCCAAGCTGATGCTCTGGAAGAAGCAAGGGAGGTGATCAAGGGTCTCCTTGAGGGCACCTTCGGTGACGGCTATGTCGTTCCGGCCGGATACCCCGCGACGCAACGAGCCCGCGCCTTCCTCACCGCCCACCCGGATAAGGAGGGGAAATGAGCAAGAAGACTTCGCGGCGCCAATTGCGGACCGCCGATGCGGCGGCACGGAAAGAGGCTGTCGATATCGCCGCCATGCCCTTACGCGACCTGTCGCGCATTCTGCGAGAATTTCCCGCTGACATGGCGCGCATCGTAAAGGCTGTCAGTCGCCTTGCGGTTAAGGCCCCGAAATGAAGGACGTGGCTTTGCCCCAGACTGGAACGCCTAAGTCTGTTCTGCTGGAACTCGCGCGGCGATGCGAGAGCGAAAGGCCGACGTACGCACTTGACGTCGCAATCTGGGAGGCCGTCGAGGGCGTCCCCGCGCATGTGGTTGGAAAGCCCTTCAAGGCAGGCAACCCGCCGCGCATCACGCACCTGCCGATCCCGAACTACACCCGCAGCCGCGACGCTGCCGCGACGCTCGCGCCGGAGGGCTGGATCGTCTCGGACATCTGCCAGACCTACACCGAAGGCCGAGAATGGCACGTTGCGCTCTGGAAGTGCGGCGCGGTCGAGACGCAGGTCTACGGCGACGCGAAGACCGAGCCGGCGGCCCGCGTCGCCGCCGCTCTCAAGGCAAGAGCAGCCCTCACAGGAGAAGCACAGGCGTCGAACGCCGATACGAAGTCACCCCACCCTGATCGCGAAGCGCAATAAGGATGAAGATGGACTGGCTCGCCCTTCGGGCTCCGCACCTAGACGAGCGTAGGTAGACAGCAACCCAACATGCCACGCCGATCCATCCCCCTTGGCGAATGCGGCCTGCTCAGCAGGGCCAACGCCCGGCGCTATTGTGGCGGCCTGGGAGAGGATCGCTTTGACCGCGAGGTCGGCCCGCACGTCACGCCCCGGATGCTGGGCGGGGAGCGATTCTATGCCCGCAAGGAACTCGACGCCTGGATTGACCGGCCCGGGTCGAATCGACAGGCTCCCGTCAACTGGCTGGAGCGGCTTGACCATGACCTCGATTCGCGTCCGCGGCGTTAACCGCGTCACGGCCAAGGGCCGCACCTACTACTACCATCGCGCCACCGGGAAGCGGATCGAGGCGGACCCGAACGATGCCGCAAAGTTTGCCGCCGAGGTCGCGGCGCTGGACGCCGCCAAGCCACCGAAGCCCGAAGGCAAACCCGGCGAGCTGGGGCAGGTCATCGTGGCCTACAAGCGGTCCCCGAAGTGGCTGGAACTGAAGCCGGACACCCAGAAGAGCTACCAGAGGGCCTTCGACGCTCTGAAGTCGCTGGACGCCATGCCGGTCGGCACCATGACGCAGGCGGACGTTCTCGGTATTCAGGAGCGGATCTATCGCAAGCATCGGCGCTGGCTCGCCAATATGGTCGTGAAGGCCCTGTCGATCGTTCTGGGCTGGGCTGTGCCGCGCGGCATCGTCACAACGAACGTCGCCAAGGGCGTGCTCATGATTCGCCGCAGGACGGGCGAGGTTGCCAACAAGGCGTGGACGCCCAAGGAAGCCGACATCCTGCTCAAGCGGGCCTCTGGCGGCCTCCGCAAGGCCATTGCGCTGGCCTACTTCGCGGGCTTCAGGAAGAAGGATTGCGTCGAGCTTCCGCGCACGGCTCGAGCCCGAGGCCAGATCGAAACGACCCAGAGCAAGACCGGACACGACCTCACCGTGTTCGAGGTCCGCCGCTTGAAGGCCATCCTCGACGCCAAGGATAAGAAGCCGGGTTCAACCATCGTCGTGAACGAGAGCGGCAAGCCCTACACGCGCGACGGCCTGGATAGCGTCTTCGACAAGCTGAAGCGCGAGCTTGTGGAGGAAGGACTGATCCGCAAGGGCCTCACCTTCCATGGCCTACGCAAGTCGCTGGGCAAGGCCGCCGCCGATCTCGGCCTGAGCGAGAACGACATCGCCGCCGCACTCGGCCATCGCAATCCGGCGAGCGCGCGGGTCTACACAATCGAGGCCCAGCAGAAGGCCGGAGCGCGGCGCGTCAGCCGCGCGATGGACAAGAACAGAACATGACTCTGCAAAACACCCGCGATTCCGGCTGCAAAACTCGGCCGATTTCTGCTATCATGCGCCCTGCGCTGACTGGCATCCGTTTCAAGCGGGCGTGCATTTTAGGGAATGGTGCCCAGGGGCGGGATCGAACCACCGACACTGCGATTTTCAGTAGGGGAGCAAGCCGCCTAGATCAAAGGCTTAGCCCCGCCACGTTCTGCAAAACACCCCTTGTATAACTGAGGAGTGCAAAACCCATGGCCGACTCCAAGAACGGCGGCAGGTATTGGACCGCAGGGGAGATCGAGCGCGCGAAGGTCGAAGGCGCTCGCATCGCCAAATGGCTGAAGGAACACCAGCGCCCCTGTCTGCGCGGCTGCCTGTGTAGCATCTGTGGCGGCGACCCGGCCAAGCAAGAACCCCGAGAGGATGCCTCCAGCAAGGCACGGTCGTGAATGAGAGGATATGTGGCTCGCCCGAAGACGGCCGAGCACCTGTACGAGCGTGAAAGGAGAGCAACGCAAATGGCGAGAGAAGACGAGATCATCGGGTTGCTGCAGGAGATTCGCGATCTCCTGCAGGGCCCACGGACGTTGCCGATGGCACCCAACCTTGTGCCGGTCGGCCGCGAGCCCGATCAGTGCATTTACTGCCTAGGCTACCACGGCGGCCTGCAATGCCCGCAGTTAACGCCGACTGCCCGATGACAACCGGCGAGCTTCTGTCCCTCGCGCGCGAACTCAAGAAGATGTCGCTGCGAGACCTTGAGCGGGCAAGCGGCGTGTCGAATGCGCTGATCTCACAAATCGAGACCGGCAAGGTGAAGGACCCCGGCTTCGGGACAATCGTGCGCCTCGCCGACGCTCTGAGCCTGTCTCTGGACCGCATCGCGGCCACGGCGCGCCTCAGGTAGCGCAGCCCTCAATGCGTCGCTCGTACGGGTGCGAGCGCAGCGAGCCAGCACATTCTCCCTCTCCCCGTGTATGAAAGGGGATGAACTGGCTTTGCCCGTGTATCATCGCCTGAGATTTTTCTTCTGCGACGAGGTTTGAAATGACGATGGTGGAGAGAGTCGCGCGTGTGATCTGCGAGCGTGTGGCTGATCGAAGTGCAGACGGCCCGCACCACGACCGAGAGGGCCGCTCGACCGGCATGCTTAATTGGCAAGCCTACACAGAGTCGGCCAAGCACGCCATCGAGGCTATGCGCGAGCCAAGCGCCGAGATGTGCTTGTCGGCCGCAGAAGGCGCACATCTCAAGGAGTATGTCGAGTTCCACCGCAAGGACGGTGCGGCGCGGTTTGATGTTCCACCAGAGGCGGTCCACACAGAGGCGATGGGGCCTGCGGCAGCGTATGCCGTGTGGCGCTTGGCCATCGACGCCGCCCTTTCAGAAGGAGATGGGACGCGATGATCAACTGGCTGATTGACCGAGTCTGGGCGCGGAAGAACGCCGCAGCCCTGCAAGCGATAGATGCCCAGATGGACGCGCTTCGCGCCGAGGGCGAACGGCTGCACCACAAGATGGTCGAGATGTTCGGGCCGAACTATCGGGAGGACGCCGAGCGGCGCTTCCAGAAGCGGCTTTCCGGCGACTGGACGACGGTCTAGCCCTACCCCTCCATCTTCCCCCTGATCTCTCCCGCGCATCCCGCATAGCCTGCCATGTCTCTGAAGTCGTCTATGTTGAATGCACCTGACTTGGTGCGGGCGACTTTCAGCAGGACCATCATCATCGCCACCTGATCCGGCGTGACGGGAACGTCGAGATAGGCACTCCAGAGGCGGGCAATGTTCTGGTGGTTTCGTGTCGTGTCCCCGTGGGTGTCCTTGCGATCTCCCGACACGAGGTCGGCTGCCTGCCGGCAGATTTCAGCCGCGTTCACAGATCCTTCCTCCAATACCGCGTGTGCTTGTTCCCCCAATTCGCGCGGTGCTCTGGATCGGGCTCGAACTCGACCCAGCCACGGCGGATGAAGTTGGCCGCAGAATGCGGATTGCGCGTCGTGTCGCTGACCAGGGCTTCCCAGCAATGGCCTTTGGCGACCTTCTCGGCGGCAGCCATCAGGCGGGACTGCAGCCCGTGCCCGCGGTGCTTCGGTAGCACGCCGACGCGCGAGAAATAGCCATGGTTGGGATAGTAGGTCGTCGGGCTCATGTGCGCGAAGGCGACCGGCGTTTCGCGATGCCATACGATCCACCAGTCGCCGTAGTGAGGATACGGGAAGATGATGTTGGGAAAGAGGCGAGCGTGCAGGTCGGCCACGATTGCCGCGTACTTGGCCTCGTTTGTTGGGGCAAGGTAGAGGCGATAGGTCACGCCGCCACCTTCGCGCGCTTGCCCGCGACCTTCTGGCCCCGGAAGTACGCGACGCCGTCTATCACCTCGGCCAATTCAGGGTAAAGCAGCCGGCCGACCGGGTCGAAGGTCGCCACCAGAAAGCCGCTGCAACCTGCCGTTGGATTATCCTCTGCGTATGAGAATTGCGGCCCGCCGATCTCGGCCAGAGAGCCCGTCTCTGCGCCATAGCGTCGGCCGTTGTAGTCGCCCCATGCCGTCACGCCGAGCCGGTGCGTGTGCCCGGTGATGATGTTGGTCCCGGCCCGCAGGGTGTTGTTGTACGCG
>JAEUMA010000716.1 GCA_016793565.1 Rhizobiaceae bacterium | reverse complement strand
ATCTTCCGGTCGATCTTCGAGTACTGACGACGCCGGCCACCCGCCCGGGCCAGCCGGCAAACGGGGTTGGCGTAGACTATTCCGCCTTTACCAGAACGTGCTTCTTCTTTCCGACGGAAAGCTTTAGCGCGCCGTTGTCGGCGAGGTCGGCCAGCGTCGCCACCCGCCGTTCGTCCGTCACCGCCTGGTCGTTGACGCGCACCGCGCCGCCCTGCACATGACGTCGCGCCTCGCCGTTGGAGGCTGCAAGGCCGGCCCGCACCAGCAACGACAACAGCCCGATACCGGCGTCCATCTCGTGGGCCGGGACATCGATGGTCGGCAGCGTTTCAGCAGCCAGGCCTTCCTCGAAGGTCTGCCGGGCCGTCTCCGCGGCCGCCTCGGCCGCCTCCCGGCCGTGCACGATCGCCGTCGCTTCGGTCGCCAGCACCTTCTTGGCCTCGTTGATCTCCGAGCCGCCGAGCGCTGCGAGGCGGGCAATCTCGTCCAAGGGCAGGCGTGTGAAAATCTTCAGGAAGCGCTCGACATCGGCGTCTTCCGTATTGCGCCAGTACTGCCAGTAGTCGTAGGGCGAGAAGACGTCACCGTTGAGCCACACGGCGCCTTTGGCAGATTTGCCCATCTTGGCGCCGGATGACGTGGTGAGCAGCGGGGTGGTCAGCGCGTAGAGCTGCGGCGTTCCCATGCGGTGGCCGAGGTCGACCCCGTTGATGATGTTGCCCCACTGGTCGGAGCCACCCATCTGCAGGCGGCAGCCATAGTGCCGATTGAGCTCGACGAAGTCGTAGCCCTGCAGGATCATGTAGTTGAATTCGAGGAAGGACAGCGACTGCTCGCGGTCGAGGCGCAGCTTCACGCTGTCGAAGGTCAGCATGCGGTTGACCGAGAAGTGCCGACCGACGTCGCGCAGGAACTCGACGTAGTTGAGTTTCATGAGCCAGTCGGCATTGTTGACCATCATCGCGTCGGACGGGCCGTCGCCGAATCTCAGGATACGCCCGAAGATCTTCTTGATGCCCTGGATGTTCTGGTCGATCGCCTCCGGCGTCAGAAGCTTGCGCTGGTCGTCGCGGAACGATGGATCGCCGATCATCGTCGTGCCACCGCCCATCAGCACGATGGGGCGGTGCCCGGTCTCCTGCAGCCAGTAGAGCATCGTCGCCGAGATGAGGTTGCCGATGTGCAGGCTGGTCGCCGTGGCGTCATAGCCGATATACGCGGTGACGGTCTCGCGCAGCAGGAGATCGTCGAGACCGGTTTCGTCCGAGACCTGGTGGATGAAGCCGCGCTCGTGCATGACGCGCAGGAAGTCGGATTTGAAGGCGGGCATATCGTTGTCTTTCGGCGAGAAGAAACCTGCCGGCGGATAGTCCGGCGGCACGCGGGCCTTTAGCATCAAGCTTCGTGGAATCACAAGAACGGCGGACGACATGGCGCTTCCCTGCGCGATTGGCCTGATGAGCGGGACGTCGATGGACGGCATCGACCTCGCCATGCTTCGCAGCGACGGCGACAATATAGTCGAACGCGGACCATCGGCTTTCGTCGCCTACGATGCGGCCTTTCGTCGGCACATCGAACGTGGCCTCGACGAGGCGAAGGCAATCGTCGAGCGCCAGGAGCGGCCGGGCAGCCTTGCCGCGGTCGAGGCGGAACTGACCGACCGCCACGCCGCCGCCGTGCGCGACTTTTGCGCGCGCAGCGATGTCGCCGCCTGGGGAACGCCCGAACTGATCGGCTTTCACGGTCAAACCGTGCTGCATCGGCCCACCGCCGGTCTCACCGTGCAGCTCGGCGATGGCGCCAGCCTGGCCCGGCAGACCGGCCTGCCCGTGGTCTACGACATGCGCGCCGCAGACATGGTGGCCGGAGGGCAGGGGGCGCCACTGGTGCCGGCCTACCACGCCGCGCTGGCGCATTCGCTGCCCGAGGCAGGTCGGCGTTTCCCGATCGCTTTCGTCAACATCGGCGGCATCTCGAACATCACGTGGATTGCCGAGGCCGGCGATCCCGTGGCGTTCGACACCGGCCCCGGCAATGCGCTGATCGATCAGTGGGTCTCGCGGGAGGGCGGTGTACCCTATGACGCCGGCGGCATGATCGCCAGCGAGGGCGGCATCGCGGTGGAAGTTGTCGACCGCTACCTGGACAATCCGTTCTTCGCTAAACAGGGGCCAAAGTCGTTGGATCGCAATGACTTCACGATCGATCTTGCGCAGGGGCTCGAACTTGCGGACGGTGCGCGCACATTGGCGGCGGTC
>JAEUMA010000698.1 GCA_016793565.1 Rhizobiaceae bacterium | reverse complement strand
CCGGAATGGAGCGGCATCACCACCGTGTCGTCCGAGAACTGGAAACCACCCGGCCGCCGCCGGCCGGCGGCGTAGTCGCCGCCGTCGCGGTTCATGAAATGCATGACGCCCGGGCGGCTCTTGGGCACCGGCATGGCGGCGGAGATCGGCTGCGCCAGGCCGACGACTGTGCCCCGCCGCACTAGGGATGCAGCCGCCTTCACGGCCGCCGCGTCGATGAGATTGAGGGCACCACGCTCGTCGTCGGCACCCCAAAGGCCCCAGCGCTCCTTCATGCCGGCGATGCCCCGCTCAGTCCGGCCAGCATAGTGGCGGCGATCTTTCTCAGTTCCTTGCGCTGGAGCTTTCCGGTCGCCGTCAGCGGCAGCGTCTCGGCGATCTCGATGCGGTCGGGCAGCTTGTATTTCGAGAGCTGCGCGCGGCAGTGCTCCATCAGTGCGTCGGTCGCGACGGGGCCGTCTCCCGCCGCAACGACATAGGCTACGACCAGCTCGCCGCGCTCCGGATCGGGCACACCGGCAACGGCCGCCTGCGATATGCCGGGAAACGTCTTCATAACGTCCTCGATCTCGGCCGGGGAAATGTTGATGCCAGCGCGCTTGATCATGTCGGAGTCGCGGCCAACGAAGACGAAGGAGCCGTCCTCGTCGATGAAGCCCATGTCGCCGGTCCGATAAAAGCCGTCATCGGCGAAGACGTCAGGGTTCAGCGATGCGCTGACGCCGGAATAGCCTGGCGAGACATAGCCGGAGACCTCGACCAGGCCGGTCCGGCCAGAGGTAAGAAGCTCTCCGCTATCGAGGTCGCGGAAGCGAAAGATCTGGCCGGGCAGCGGCAGGCCCTGGCAGCGGGCGCGGCGCTCTAGCGGCCACCGGTGGTCGGTGACCGCGCAATTGCCGCAGGTCTCGGTGGCGCCGTAGATGTTGCAGAGGTCGGGAACGCCCAGATCCTGCGCGGCCGCCAGAAAGTCGCGCGGGCTGCCGATCGTGAGGCCCGTCCGCAGCGTCTTCGTCCTTGCCCTGTCGAAATCGGGATGCCGCAGCAGCGCGGTGGTTATCGCGGGCAGCGTGTAGATCGCCGTGCAACGCTCGCGCTCGATCATGGCGAGCGCCGAGGCGGGCTCGAACTTCTCCGGCAGAACCATGCAGGCGCCATGGGTGAGGGCAGCGGGCAGGGCGTTGGCCGAGCCGTACGACCAGAACAGCGGCGTCGGCAGGAACACGCGGTCGCCGGGCCGCAACCCCTGCCTCTCGCCGATGTTGAAGCCGTTCTCGACGATCGCGTAGTGCCTCAGCCGCACGCCCTTCGGCCGGCTGGTTGAGCCGGAAGTATAGAGCACCACGGCATCGTCGGCCGCGCTCGGGCCGTCGCCCGGAGCCAACGCTGCCACCGGGGGCGCGTCCCGCAGGAAAGAGTCCATCGTTACGAAGCCAGCCGACGCGGCCGGCCCGAGGACGACCACGGTCCTTAGCCGCGCGGTCCGGCCCGCCGCAGAGAGTTCCACGAGGTCGGCGGCGAAGTCGCGGTCGAGGAAACGCGGGCGAACGAAGAGCGTGCCGATGCCGGAATCGACGATCAGAAATTCGAGCTCCGCCCGCGTCGACCATGTGCTGAGCGGCACCACGACAGCCCCGGCCATCGATGCCCCGAAGAAAATCTCCAGCCATTCCGGGCCGTTGCCCAGCAGCATGCCGATCCGGTCGCCACGGCTAATCCCATCGCGCCGTAAGGCCGCTGCGATCTTTGCTGCACCCTCGTGTAGCTGGGCGAAGCTGACCCGCGAGGTCTCGCCGATGGCGGCAAGCGCGTCGGGGCACAGCCTCGCCTGCTCCGCGAGCAGGTCGGGCAGGACACGCGCCAGGGGAGGCGCGAAACCGGCCGCCACTTGCTTCCCTCCCAACGAAACGCCTCCCGTAAAACCTACAAGTTTGAATGCATACTGATCAGTATTAGCAGGTTCCGGTGACGATGCAAGGCTGCTGAAACCCGTCCCAATAATATACGATCCGCCCCTTACACGGACTGGAGCTGTGCGCGAGGCGGGGTCCGGGCCGCTCGTGGCTGCTGCAAGCCGGGCAGGTGAGACTTTCCCAAATCCGAGTTGCCGGGGCATGCGAGGGTGAGCAACGTCACGCACCGATTCGGGAGGCAGTCATGACAGATCAGCGCAAAAACGGCTTCGTCGCGGGCGAGGAATGCGCGGCCGATGCGGCGGGTGTCGAGCGGGCCGTGGCGCTGGCGGCGGCGAGCGCCGATCGCGTTCGGCGCGCCAGCAGCTTTGAGCGGGGGGCGGTTCTAGACAAGGTGGCGGCGGCCCTGGCGGCCGATGCCGAGGCGATCGCGTCGGCGCTGGCCGGCGAGAGCGGCTATCTTACCGTGCGCGACATGACGCTTGAAGTGCAGCGCGCCGTCGAGGTCTTCACGCTTACCGCAGCCTATGTGCGCACCGGACTGACGGAGTCTCTCAACGTCGACGCGGTGGAGCGTGCGCGCGGAGCCATGGCCTACATCCGGCGCGAGCCGATCGGGCCGATCCTCGGCATCACCGCCTACAACGGTCCGCTCCTAATCGCAGCCCACAAGATCGCTCCGGCGATAGGCGCTGGGGCGCCCATCGTGCTGAAGCCTTCTCCGCGGGTACCGCTGGCGACCATCCGGCTGGCGCAGACGGTCGTGGCGGCCGGCTGGCCGAAGGAGGCGATCGCCGTGGTGGACGTCGACAACGACGCGACCATGGAGCTTGTCCGCGATTCGCGCCTGCCGGTCATCAGTTTCACCGGTGGTACAGTCGGCTGGAAGATCAAGGAGGCTGTGCCGCTGAAGCGCGTGCACCTC
>JAEUMA010000681.1 GCA_016793565.1 Rhizobiaceae bacterium | reverse complement strand
CCTGCGGGTTCTGCCGGCGCATAACGCCGAAAGCCTCGCGGGCGCACAGGAACGAGCCGGTGAGGTTGACCGCCACGACATCGTTCCAAACGTCCACCGGCAGTTCATCGATCAGCGTCGTCTTGAAGCCCTTGCCCGCATTGTTGAACAGGAGGTCGACGCGGCCGAATGTGCGCACCGCAGCTTCGAACAGCATCCGGACCTCGTCCGCCTGCGTGACGTCGCAGGCGACGGCCAGCGCTTCGCCCTCGGTCACACCGGCCTGCGCGATAGCTTCCTCCAGGAGCGACTGCCGCCGGCCGCAAAACACGGTATTCCAGCCGTTGCGCAAAAGCGCGGTCGCCGCAGCCTTGCCGATGCCGGAGCTGGCGCCGGTCACCACCGCAGTCCTATTCGTCGCCATCCCCGGTTCTCCTGTGGAAGACCGTGGCATCGCAGAAGAGCCGTGAGGAAGCAAGAGCGACAAAAAGGGCGGCCGCGTCGCGACCGCCCTCTGATCAGAACCAGGCTTGGGAGGAGGAAAAGCCGATCCGACTGAGGAAAATGCTGCGCTTCATTGGTTAAGGAAAAGTTAACGTATCGGCGTGTGCACGCGGGGACATTCGTTTTACACTGTCAAGACAACGCAGCGGCGACTAAAAGCGATCATCTCGGTCGATCGTGCCGCAGGAAGATGGCAACCCAGCATCCGCATCCCCGAACCGGCTACCATCATGGCGACCTGCGGACAGCGCTATTAAAGGCAGCTAGGCTCGAACTCGCCGACAAGGGCGTCGAAGGCTTCACGCTGCGCGGTTGCGCCCGGCGTGCCATGGTCTCTCATGCCGCGCCTGCGCATCATTTTCGTGACGCCGACGCGCTGCTGACCGCACTGGCCGCAGAAGGGTTCCGGGCATTCCTGGCCGCCATGCAAGCCGGCAGGCAGGCGCAGGCAGGCGCACGAGCCGAATTGACCGGTGCCGGCCTGGGCTATGTCCGCTTCGCCCTCGCCGAACCGGCGCTGTTCCAGCTGATGTTCTCGTCGTCGCGCCCGGACTTCGACGATCCGGACCTGCGCCAGGCCGCATCCGCGGCCTTCGAAGACCTGGTGGCGAATGTCGGCCGCATCCGCGGCGACAACCCACGCGCCTCCACGGCTGGGCTGACCGACGTCGCAGCCGCCTGGTCGATCGTTCACGGCCTGGCTGCCCTTCTGCTCGGCCAGCGCATGGCGTTTCTGAACAATTTGCCGCCTGACGAGCGCGACGACGTTCTGGCCGCCATCATCGCCAGAACCTTCCCTTTGCGGGAAGGTTGACGATTACCAGGGCGACTTCGGCGCGTCGGCTGGCACGGTGACCGGCCCGGCCGGCGCGCGCGCGGCCGAGACCGTGGCCTCGATGTGATCGACCAGCGGATCCGGCAGACCGAGCCGCCCTGCCAGCAGATCGAGATAGCCTCGCTCGGCGCGGCTGTCCGGATCGATGGCCAGCCTCGACGCGGTGTAGAGTTCGATCTTCTGCGCGTCGGTATGGGCCGAGGCCACGACGGCGTCGATGTCGACAGGCTTGTCAAGTTCGCCGAGAAGTAACTGCTGCTCCTCGGCATCCAGCCCCGCCAGGCTGATCTTGTCGCCGATCTTCTGGCGTTCGGCATCGTCTATTTGGCCGTCCGCCTTGGCGGCAGCGATCATGGCGCGCACCAGCGAGAGCGCGAACTCGTTTTCCCCTTGCGGCGCCTGGGCCGGATGGAACGTCGTGTCGCTCGGCGGCGGAAGCAGATCGGGCTGGTGCTGAGGTGCTGGCTGCGGCTGCTGCCCGTCCTGGTAGCTCTGGTAGGCCTTGTAGGCAAGGCCGGCGATGGCTGCCAGGCCGCCCAGCTTCAGTGCCGACGTGGTGGCCTTCCGGCCTGCTCCGGTGCCCAGCAGCACGGCGGCGATGGCGCCCGTTGCCATCGGATTGTCCTTGGCCATCTTCACGGCCTTGTCAGCCGTGCCGCGAACGGTCGAATCGGTGCCCGGGACGTTGGAGCCCAGCAGTTCGTCGAGCAGCTTCTTGGGATCGAGCATCGGTATCCTCCGGTAGGGCGCTGAGCGCCGCGAGCATCCGAAAGTTAAGGAGCCCATCGCGACATTGCAATGACGCGCCGCGCGTTACGCGCCTTCAGTTCCCGATAT
>JAEUMA010000619.1 GCA_016793565.1 Rhizobiaceae bacterium | reverse complement strand
AGCGGCCGCGCGTCCGGGCCCATCCGCTTACCGGCGATGGCGACATGTCCGCCGTGATGCAGGCAGCACAGCACGAGCGCCAGAGGCTGGGCGAGGCGGTTGCCGAAATGGTTCGCCGCGATGCCGACATGCCGGCGCCCGGCCTCGTCCGTCTTGCGCCGAGGCTTCTCACGCCGTCCGATCGCGCAGCCGCGCTCTATGCGCTGCGCATCCTGCTCGCCGTCACCGGAGGCGTCAGGCATCTGCCGGACGCCGAGCGAAGCGCTGAGCTTTTCGACAGGCTTGCCACCGACCAGCACGGGCGCGCCACATTGTCGCGATGCGTGGCCGACCGTCGCGCCTCAGGGCTCTATCTCTACCGCGAACTCCGCGACTTGCCGGTGCTGGCCCTCGACGGCCGCGAAACGATCTGGGACGGACGTTTCCGGATTTCGGGTGACACAGGATGGATCGTGCGGCCGGCAGAGGCCGGCGATCCTGCAATCGGCCCCGCGCCCGACGGCGTGCCGCAGAGCATTGTCAGGGCTGCTCTCGCCACGCAGCCGGTGGTCCTCCCCGCATCGATGTATGCAACCGGGGAGCGCTTCGCCGGCGCCGAGGCTCGGCGAAGCGGGCTCGGCGCTGGCACGAGCGCGGTCCCCAAGCCGATCCTTGCCCCGTGGAATCTCTTCCTTCCGGACTTCGATCTTGCGCCCGCAAGCGCCATCGCCCGTCTGATCGGCGCACCTTCGCCGCCGCCTTCGCCTTTTACCGGCCACAAAGACATTTCAGCTTAACTGATCCCGGCAGCTGTGCTTGGCAATGTCCGGCGTGCTGCCTATGTTAGGCTGACGCCTCCACTCTATGACGGGTCCGCGACGCGGACCCGACGGGACAGTAGATGAATCCGAATTATCGCAATCTCGCGTTGTGGGCGATCATAGCCGTGCTGCTGATCGCCCTCTTCAATCTCTTCCAGACGCCGCAGCAACGCGGCTCGGCACGCGAGGTCGCGTATTCCGAGTTCCTGACCGACGTATCTTCGGGACGGGTCAAGACGGTCACCATTTCCGGCGACCGCATCACCGGCACCTATGTCGACAACGCCGCCGGCTTCCAGACCTACTCGCCGGGCGACCCGACGCTGGTCAGCCGCCTGGAGGAAAAGGGCGTGATGATCTCCGCCCGGCCCGAGACCGATGGCTCGAACTCCATCTTCGGCTATCTGATCTCCTGGCTGCCGATGATCCTCATTCTCGGCGTCTGGATCTTCTTCATGCGCCAGATGCAGTCCGGCTCCGGTCGCGCCATGGGCTTCGGCAAGTCGAAGGCGAAGCTTTTGACCGAGGCGCATGGCCGTGTGACCTTCGCCGACGTCGCCGGCGTCGACGAGGCCAAGCAGGATCTGGAGGAGATCGTCGAGTTCCTGCGCGACCCGCAGAAGTTCCAGCGCCTGGGCGGCAAGATCCCGCGCGGCGTTCTGCTGGTCGGCCCTCCCGGCACCGGCAAGACGCTGCTCGCTCGCTCTGTCGCCGGCGAGGCCAACGTGCCGTTCTTCACCATCTCCGGTTCGGATTTCGTCGAGATGTTCGTCGGCGTTGGCGCCAGCCGCGTGCGCGATATGTTCGACCAGGCCAAGAAGAACGCCCCCTGCATCATCTTCATTGACGAAATCGACGCCGTCGGCCGCCATCGCGGCGCAGGCCTCGGCGGCGGCAATGACGAGCGCGAGCAGACGCTGAACCAGTTGCTTGTCGAGATGGACGGCTTCGAGGCCAACGAGGGCATCATCCTGATCGCCGCCACCAACCGTCCCGACGTGCTCGATCCCGCGCTCCTGCGTCCGGGCCGCTTCGACCGCCAGGTCGTGGTGCCGAATCCCGACATCAATGGCCGCGAGAAGATCCTCAAGGTCCACGTCCGCAACGTGCCGCTGGCGCCGAATGTCGACCTCAAGGTGCTGGCTCGCGGCACCCCCGGCTTCTCGGGTGCCGACCTGATGAACCTCGTCAACGAGGCGGCGCTGATGGCGGCGCGGCGCAACAAGCGCCTCGTCACCATGCAGGAGTTCGAGGACGCCAAGGACAAGATCATGATGGGCGCCGAGCGCCGCTCGAACGCCATGACGCAGGCCGAGAAGGAGCTGACCGCCTATCACGAGGCCGGCCACGCCATTACGGCGATCCACGTCCCCGCCGCCGATCCGCTGCATAAGGCGACCATCATCCCGCGCGGCCGCGCGCTGGGCATGGTCATGCAGCTGCCCGAGGGCGACCGCTACTCGATGAGCTACAAGTGGATGATATCGCGCCTCGTCATCATGATGGGCGGGCGCGTCGCCGAGGAGATCAAGTTCGGCAAGGAGAACATCACTTCGGGCGCCTCGTCGGATATCGACCAGGCGACCAAGCTGGCGCGCGCCATGGTGACCCGCTGGGGCTTCTCCGACAAGCTCGGCCACGTCGCCTATGGCGA
>JAEUMA010000605.1 GCA_016793565.1 Rhizobiaceae bacterium | reverse complement strand
GGGCAAGTCGCTCACCGGCATGTCGATCGCCGGACTGCAGCCGCAGACCGCGTTCACCAGCGGCTCTATCCGCTTCAAGGACCGCGAACTGCTGAACCGCCCGGACGCCGAGCTGCGCAGGATCCGTGGCCGCGAAATCGGGCTGATCTACCAGGACCCGCTCGGCTCGCTCAATCCGGTTTGGCCGGTCGGCGACCAGATCGCAGAAGCTCTGACCGCGCACGGCCTGGCCAGCGGCGCGCAGGCGCGGAAGCGCGCGGTCGAGATGCTGGACCGCGTGCGCATTCCCGATGCGGCACGCGTGGCGCGCGCCTATCCGCATGAGATCAGCGGCGGCATGCGCCAGCGCGCCATGATCGCCATGGCGTTGGTCGCAGGTCCGAGCCTGCTGATCGCCGACGAACCGACAACGGCGCTGGACGTGACCATCAAGGCGCAGATGCTGGAACTGCTCGCCGAGCTGCGGCGCGAACTCGACCTGACCATCATCCTCATCACCCACGACATGGGTGTGGTCGCTGAGGTCGCGGACAGGATCCTGGTCATGTATGCCGGCCGCATCGCCGAGATCGGGGATGCCGAGGCCATCATGCAGCGGCCCTCGCACCCATACACCGCCGCGCTGATGACCAGCGCCATGATATCGGAAGCCACGCCAAAGCAGGACCTCAACGCCATCGTCGGCGGCGCGCCGGGTCTCGGCGCATTCCCGTCCGGCTGCCGCTTTCACCCGCGCTGCCCCAAGGCCGAAGCCGATTGCAGCACGGTCGAGCCGCGGCGCCGCCGGCTGGGCGCCGTGGAGCTTGCCTGCCACCATCCGATCACGGCGCCGGACGCCGCCTTGCTGATGGACGCCTGAGCGATGGCAGCCCTCCTCGAACTGCGGGACGTGGTCAAGACCTTCACCCAAAAGCGTGGCGGCAGACGCGACGTGCAGGCGGTGGCGGGTGTCTCGCTGTCGGTCGGCCGTGGCGAGACGGTGGGCCTCGTCGGCGAGAGCGGCTGCGGCAAGTCCACGCTGGCGCGGCTGGCGCTCAAGCTTCTGGACCCGACCGCCGGCCGCATCGTTTTCGACGGCGAGGACATCTCGGCCTATGGCGCGCGTCAGCTGCTCCCGGTACGTCGAAGGTTGCAGGCGGTATTCCAGGACCCACTCGCCTCGCTGAATTCCCGCATGACCATCGCCGAGGTGATGCGCGAGCCGTTCGACACCCACGGCATGCGTCTGGGCGCCGGGCTCGCCCCACGCATCCGGGAACTCCTCTCCTTCGTCGGGCTGGAGAATATCGACATCGAGAAGCTGCCGCCGCAATTTTCCGGCGGCCAGCTCCAGCGCATCGCGATCGCGCGTGCGCTCGCCCTCGAACCGGAGATCATCGTCGCGGACGAGCCCACCTCGGCGCTCGACCCTTCGATCCAGGCACAGATCGTCAATCTGATGCTGTTCATCCAGCGCAAGCGCGGGATCTCCTACCTCATCATCTCCCACGACCTCGACGTGATCGGCCACGTCGCCGACCGCATCGCCGTCATGTATCTGGGCACGATCATCGAGCAGGGGCCGGCGGCCGAGATCATGGCGGCGCCGCTGCATCCCTATACGCAGGCGCTGCTATCAGCCGCCCCAACTCTGGCGGCGCGGCGCAGGCGCGACTGGAAGCGCATCGTGCTCACCGGCGACCCGCCCAATCCCGCCAACGTGCCGAGCGGCTGCCGTTTCCACCCGCGCTGCCACCTTGCGCGCGAAGTATGCCGCAAGACGGTCCCGCCTTTGAGGCCGGTCGCCGAAAGCGGCCGCCTCGTCGCCTGTCATTTCGCGCCCGACGAAACGTCTGCGACGGGCGAGGCTATCGGCAGATCACGCGTGGGCGCCAGCGCGGCTTGAAGAGCGGAGGGGTAAGGACATGGCTTGGAAGGCCGAGATTCATGTGACGGGGCTGGGCTTTCCGGAAGGACCTGTCGCCTTGCCGGACGGCTCGATCGCCTTCGTCGACCTGCTCCATGCCAAGGTGCGTGCCTGGCGCGACGGTGCCCTGCGCGAGATCGCGGCTTTGCCCGGCGCGCCCAACGGCATGCGCCTTGGCGCCGACGGCATGCTCTATATCGCCAACAATGGCGGCCTCGCTCCACGCTCGCTGGAAGAACTCGCCTTCGCCGAGCCGCAGATTTCGGGCCGCATCCAGCGCTTGTCGCTGTCGGGAAGGCTGGAGGATTTCGCCACCGAACTGCCCGGCGCGAAGCCCTCGCGTCCCAACGATCTCGTCTTCTCGCCGCAGGGCGAGCTCGTCTTCACCGATCCGCAGAACTGGGAAGTTCTCGGGCCAGAGCCGGCAGCCTATCATGGCGGCCAGATGCTGGTCGCAGATGCAAGCGGGAAGGTACGCCAGCTCGCGCGGATGACGGGCTTCCCCAACGGGCTGGCCTTCCATCCCGACGGATCGCTGCTGGTCGGCATCACCATGGAACATCGCGTGGTCCGCTTCCCGTGGCACGAGGGCAAGGCCGGCATGATGCAGGAATGGTGCCGCCTCGACGATACTTTCAATCCCGACGGCATGGTTCTTGACGGCGACCGGTTCTTCGTCACCGGCAGCACGGGCGACCGCATCGCCGTGCTCGGGCTCGACGGTCGCGTGATCGACATGATCGAGACCGGGCCGGGCAGCGACCCGACCAATTGCTGCGTCCACGACGGCCGCCTGTGGGTGACGCTGGGCATTCCCGGCCAGCTCGTCTCCTACCGCCTGTAGTTCGGCCCAGCCCATTCAAGCCAGGAACTGCGAACATGACCTCAAGCAAGACTTTCGTCCCGCCGGAACAGGGGCCGCTGAACATCGCTCCGCGCGTTGCCCGGCCCATGCACGCCGACGATCACTGGCACAGCAAGCCTTGGTACGAGGCGCCGCACGACAATCCTGCGCTGCCGGAGGTCTATACCTATACGGATGCGATGTCCTACGATCCCGGTGACGAGGTGGTCTTTCACTCCTCCACGACGGCGCCGCAATGGACGCTGGACATCTACCGCGACGGCTATGAGCCGGAGACCGTCCACCGTGTCGAAGCGATCGCGGGTGTACACGCACCGACCCCGCCGGATGCCTACCGCAACGGCTGTGGCTGGCCGGTCAGCCACCGCTGGCGGCTGCCGGCCGATCTCCGTTCCGGCTTCTATCGCGTCGTATCCACCTGCGCGCGGCCCAACGGCGGCAAGTTCGTTCAGCACCATTTCTTCGTGGTGCGCCCTA
>JAEUMA010000595.1 GCA_016793565.1 Rhizobiaceae bacterium | reverse complement strand
CCGCCATCATCTTCGACTGGTCCAGAATCTCGGTTGTTTCGATCACCACCGTCTGCGACTTGTCGAAGGCCGCCTGCGCGGTGGGCGGCAGGCTGGTGACGCGCGGGTCGGTCATATGCATGGTGCCAAGAAGATAGGACGGCGCCGTGCCTGCCTTCTCGATCTTCCACAAAAGACCCTTGCCGTTGGGCGTGGCTGCGGCCTCGCTTTCGATCTTGGCGAGCACGGCCGGATCGCTGGAACCCAGCTCGGCGAGCATGTCGTGACCAGCGCAGGCCGGTGCCTCGGCGCGCGCCTGGCCGATCGCCAGCGTCGCCACAAAGAGGAACGACAGCAGGAAGAGGAAATTGGCGACGACCAGCGCCTTCAGGCTGATCAGGGCGGCGCGGTCGGCGATGGCGAGGGCTCGGGACATGCCCCGGAGCCTAGCGGGCAAACCCGGCCAAACCGTTAATGGCGGTCGCGCGATTCAAGCGAATGGCGGGGCAAACGGCGGGACATAGACCTCGATCGCCGCCGGATGCACCAGCACGCGCGCCGGCGTCTGGGTGACGATCTCGCCGTCGGCGTTGACCGGAGCCGGCCTCCGCGTGCGGATGTCGAAGCGCACGCAGCGCGCCGTCCGCACCTCGTGCCAGGCGCCGTGCGTGCCGGAGCGGAAGGAGCGCAGCATCAGCGCCAGCTTCCAGACGTTCGAGAACTCCAGGCTGTAGAGGTCGAGGAAACCGTCGTCGATGGCCGCGTTCTGGGCGACGATATTGCCGCCGCCATAGTGACGGCCGTTGCCGACGGCGACCTGATAGGTGCGGACACGGAAGATGTCGCCCTTCTCGGAAATCACCGCCACGAAGGGGCGCGCTTTGGCCAGCACCTTGAAAGCCGCGAACGCATAGCTGAGGCGGCCCCAGCGGCGCTTGACCTCAGGCCGCAGGCCCTCGGCTAGCTGCGTGCTCATGCCGACGCTGGCGACGTTGAAGAAGCCGTGGCCGTTGACCGAACCGACGTCGATGCGGCGGGTGAGGCCGGCGGCGATCACGTCGGCCGCGCCCGCAATGTCGGTAGGGATGCCAAGCGTGCGCGCAAGGTCGTTGGCGGTGCCGAGCGGGATGATGCCCATCGGCAGGCCGCTTTCCATCACCGCCATGGCCGCCGACGAAACGGTGCCGTCGCCGCCGCAGACCACCAGGCAGTCAGTCTGGTCGCGCAGGCGCGAGATATCGCGGGCGAGTTCCGGCAGCGCGAAGAAGGACTCGACCGTGACGTCGAGCCCGCCTTCCCGCAGCCGCGCTACCGTGGCGTCCAGCGATTCGCGGCCGCGGCGCGCCTTCGGATTGACGAGCAGCAACGCGCGACGGCGCGTCAGAGATGCTGCAGACACCTCATGCTTCAAGTCGCCGGCCCGCAGTCGAGAAGGTTCCATCAGGTCCATGTCGCGTCAGATGGGTCGGCATCCTGGCTTTACCAAGGCGACGGCAATGAGCTTGCGACCCGCGTCAGGTTTTCTGGCGCAACGGCGCCAGCGCCTCGGCCCACCGCTTCAGCTCGTCAAACATGCTGTTGGCCGCGGCCACCTGCAGATCCTTGGGCCGGAAGCTGCCGTCCTGCACCTGTTCCGAGACCATCGGGATCACGACAGCCTCGGGCACGGGCATCACTTTGAGGGCCGTCAGGGCCGGTTTTGCGGCCTGCACGGCGCGCAGGCCGCCCGAGACGCCGCCATAGCTGACGAAAGCCGCCGGCTTATAGGCCCATTCGTGGAACACGTAATCCAGCGCGTTGAGCAGGGACGGCGCTGGCGCGTGGTTGTACTCGGGCGTCACCAGCACAAAGGCATCGGCGGCTTCGACGCTCTCGCTCCAGCGCTTCGTGTGCTCGTGCTCGTAGCGGCGCAGGCGGGGGTGATGCGGTTCGTCGTAAAGCGGCAGCGCGAAGGCCGCTAGGTCGGCCAGATGCGCGTCGAAACCGCCATGGGCCTTCGCCGCCTCGTGGATCCAGCGCCCGACGGGAAGGCCTATGCGGCCCGGCCGCGTGCTGGTGACGATGATGTTGAGGCGCATGGCGATTTTTCCGTTCCGGTGAATTGCCACCTGCATATCGAGAGCGCCGCGGCCACTTCAAGGGGTAACTCCCGCGCGGGGTTGCACCCACCCGAAGGGCGGCCTAGGGAAGGGTTCGAAAGGGGTGCCGGATCATGCCACAGGCAACCACCCGCAAGCTGGGCAATCCGCCCGGCGCGGAGCCGGACGCGGGCCGGCAGGATGTCGGGCTGGCGGAGGCCGGCGCGCTGCTGAGGATCGATCTCGGCGCGATACGCCAGAACTACCGCCGGCTGGCGGATATGCTGCCTGCGTCCGGCTGCGCGGCGGTGCTGAAGGCCAACGCCTACGGGCTCGGCGCGGCGGCGGTGGGTTCGGCGCTCGCCCGCGAAGGTTGCTGCACCTTCTTCGTCGCCCATGTGCATGAGGGCATCGCGCTCCGTGAGACGCTCGGCGCGGGGCCAACCATCTTCGTCCTGCACGGGTTGTTTTCCGGCGCCGAACCGCTGGCGACGGCCGCCGCGCTCACTCCCGTGCTGAACAGCCCCGAGCAGCTCCGTGCGTGGCGTATCGCCGCGGGCAGGAACGCGCCGGCGGCGCTTCAGGTCGACACCGGGATGGGGCGCATCGGCATGGCGCCGGAGGATTTTGTCGCGCTGACCGACGCCGATTTCGCCGGGCTCGACCTGCGGCTGATCATGAGCCACCTCGCCTGCGCCGACGAGCCGGACAATCCGGCCAACGGCCGGCAGTTGGAGACGTTCATCGCATTGCGCGGCAGGTTCGAAAAAATTCCCGCTTCGCTCGCCAACAGTTCCGGCATCTTCCTTGGCGAGGCCTATCATTTCGACCTGGTGCGCCCGGGTGCCGCGCTGCACGGCATCAATCCGACGCCCGGACGGCAGAATCCGATGGCGCCGGTCGTGCGGCTGCATGCCCGAGTGATCCAGACGCGCACGCTGCCGCCCTACTCCGGCGTCGGCTACGGACACGCCTTCCATACGATCGGCACGCAGCGCGTGGCGACCGTCGCGCTGGGCTATGCGGACGGCTGGCACCGTCGCATCGGCGGCGCCGCCTGGTACCAGGGCGTTCGGCTGCCGATCCTCGGCCGCGTCTCCATGGACAGCATCATTCTGGACGTCTCGGCGCTGCCGCCGGGGGCTCCGCGCGCCGGCGAGCTGGTCGAGATGATCGGGCCGCATCAGGACGTCGACGCGGTCGCCGAAGCGGGCGGCACCATCGGCTACGAGGTGCTGACCTCCCTGGCCGAGCGTTTCCATCGCATCTACGCGGGGGGCTGAGGCCATGCGCATCGTCATTCTCGGCAGCGGCGTCATCGGGGTGACCGCCGCGTGGTATCTGGCCGAGGCCGGGCACGAGGTGGAGGTGGTCGACCGGCAGGACGGCGCGGCGCTGGAGACCAGCTTCGCCAATGCCGGCGAAGTGTCTCCCGGCTATTCTTCCCCCTGGGCCGGTCCCGGCGTTCCGGTCAAGGCGATCAAGTGGCTGACCATGCGCCACGGGCCGCTGGTGATCCGTCCGGTCATGGACCCCGCCATGTGGCGCTGGGTGCTGGCCATGCTCGCCAACTGCACGGAAGCACGCTACGCGGTCAACAAGGCGCGCATGGTGCCCATCGCCGAATACAGCCGCGACTGCCTCAAGGCGCTGCGCGCCGAAACCGGCATCGCCTATGACGACCGGGCACAGGGCACTCTGCAGCTTTTCCGCACGCAGAAGCAGGTCGACGGCACCGCCGGCGACATCGCGGTGCTCAAG
>JAEUMA010000572.1 GCA_016793565.1 Rhizobiaceae bacterium | reverse complement strand
CGAATATCTCTGGGCTCGGCCGATCGCCGACCCGCTGCATCTGTTCGATTGCGTCATGCCCTGCGCAGGGGCCGAGGCGTTCCTGGTGATGCGGCGCGAACACGCGGACGAACTAGGCGTGACGTCGGTGGATCTGCTCGGCACGATCGAGCGCCACAATGCCTTTGCGGAAGACGTGGTGCAGTTCCGCGGCGGCTGGGCGGTCGATGCCGGCGAGCTGTACGGCATGGCCGATACCGCGCCCGACGATCTCGACTTCGTACAGACCTATGACGATTATCCGGTCATATCGATGATGCAGTTCGAAGACCTCGGCTTCTGCGCCAAGGGCGAAGGTCCGGCATTCGTGCGTACGCACGATTTCACCCGGCGCGGAGATTTCCCGCACAACGTCTCTGGCGGCCAGCTTTCGGTCGGACAGGCTGGCGCCGCCGGTGGACATCTCGGCCTGACCGAGGCGATCCGGCAGCTCCTCTGCGAGGCCGGCGGCACCCAAGTCGAGGGCGCCGAACGCGGCCTCGTTTCGGGCTTCGGCATGATCAACTACGATCGTGGGCTCTCGTCCGGCGCTGCGATACTGGGGCGGCGCCGATGAGCCGCGAGCTTGCTCCGCCGCCGCGCCGCAATCCGCTGGTGCGCACCCCGCTCCCGCAGCCCATGCCGGCCTTCCGGGCGAGAGCAACACATGCGCTGACGGCCGCCGCAGCCGAAGGCCGCTTCGCCCTGCAGCGCTGTCCGGCCTGTGGGCGCGTGATCTATCCGGCACACGACGCCTGCCCGGGCTGCTTGTCGCCGGCGCTGGTGGTGGCCGATGTGCCGAGCGGCGGTCGGATTGTCGCCGAGACCTCGGTGCGCGCACCACTTCATCCGCATTTCCGCCAACGCTCTGCCTGGCGCATCGGCATCGTTCATCTCGACTGCGGGCCATCGATCGTCGCACATCTGCATGGCGACTGCGGCGACGGCGAGCGGGTTCGCATGACCATGAAACTGGACAAGGCCGGCACGCCGGCGGCCTTCGCCCTGCCGGAGACGGAAACACCGCACATGCAAGACGATCCGCAACTGCGCGAGTTCACCGCCTCGCCCAAACATCGGCGCGTGCTGATCACCGACGGCCGGACCGCGGCCGGTCAGGCCATGGTCCGCGCCATGATCGAGGCCGGCGTCGCCAAGCTCTTCATCGGCCTTGGCGAGCCGTGGAAGCCGCTGGCGGAGGATGCGATACCGTCGGCGCTCAAGGGCGTCGAGATCGTGCCGCTCGATCTCGGCGACGACGCGTCGGTACGCGACCTCGCCGCCGACATCGGCGGAAAGGTGGATATCCTAGTCAATACGGCCGAGCACATCCGCCCGGGCGGGCTGGTCGACCAGCGGAACGGACAGGCGCTGCGAGACGGTTTCGAGACCACGGTCATGGGACTGGCGCGACTTGCCCGCGCGTTTGGGCCGGCCATGCGTTCGCGGGGCGCGGACGGCACGGACAATGCCGTGGCTTGGGTCAATCTGCTCTCCGTCTACGCGCTGGTGAACTGGCCTGAATTCGGCCTCTACAGTGCTGGGCAGGCCGCGGCCCTGTCGATCGCGCAAAGCTTGCGGGCCGAGTTACGACCCGGCGGCATCAGGGTTGTCAACGTGTTCTCGGGACCGGGCGACACGGAATGGTTCCAGCACTTGCCGCCGCCGAAGGTCGCACCGGCCGTGCTGGCGCGCGAGACCGTGGCGGCGCTGCGGGAAGGACTGGAGGACGTCTATGTCGGCGAGATCGCCAAGGACATCAAAGCGCGCCTCGAAGATAACCCGAAGGCCGTGGAGCGGGAGCTGGGATAGATGAGCGCGATCGATCTCGGCGCCTTTGCCGCCGCAATCATCCAGGGCGAGATCGAGATCATCGACCTGACCCATACCCTGGCGCCGGAATTCCCCACTATCGTGCTGCCGCCGGAGTTCGGACAATCCTCACCGGTCCGGATCGAGACGATATCGCGCTACGACGCCGACGGACCGGCCTGGTACTGGAACAACATCACTCTCGGCGAGCATACCGGCACGCATCTCGACGCGCCGGTGCATTGGGTAACCGGCAAGGACCTCCCGGATAATTCGGTCGACACCATGCCGACGCGTTCGATGATCGCGCCTGCCTGTGTCGTCGATTGCTCGGCGCAGGCCGCGGCCGACGCCGATTTCCTGCTCGGCGTGCCGGCGCTCCAGGCTTGGGAGGCCACGCATGGCACCATCGCGGGCGGAAGCTGGGTGCTGATGCGCACCGACTGGTCGAAGCGCGGCCCCATCGCCTTCGCCAACATCGGCCCGGACGGCCCGCATACGCCCGGCCCGGACGCCGATGCGATCCGCTGGCTGGTCGAGGAGCGCGGCGTCCTCGGCTTCGGCACCGAGACGATCGGCACCGATGCCGGCCAAGGCGGGCATTTCAACCCGCCCTACCCTGCCCATCACTATCTGCACGGCGCCGGCCGCTATGGCCTGCAATGCCTTGCCAACCTTGACCGGCTGCCGCCGACAGGCAGCCTCGTCGTGGCGGCGCCGTTGAAGATAAGACGCGGCTCGGGCAGCCCGTTGCGGGTGCTCGGCCTTGTAGCGACACGCTGAAGGAGACAGAAATGGCCGACGCCCCGACGACCCAGGGTACCACGAGCACCGTCCGCGTGCTCTTCTGCTTCGGCGTGCTGCCGGCATTTTTCGAGCTGGAGGACGCGACACGCAAGCAGGTCTTCGACAAGCTCGTGGAAGCCTATTCCGACCTCGCCGGCCGCTTCGGCGTCAAGGTGCTGGGTACGTTGGACGACGACCGCTCGACCGTCGGTCCGACCTTCGGCTGGCCATGGACTTGCTACATCCTCGCCGACGCCCCCGATCAGGCTTCTGTCACAGGTGTGTGCAACGTCCTTCGCCAGTTCAGCGTCGGCGAACACCGCATCTGGCGCTACATCAAGGTCGAGGCTCGGATGGGTCGCGCCCTGTTCTTCGGCAACGACTGAGCTTCGTCGCAGCGACGGTCGCCTTTGGCCGGGCTGGCGCCGCCAATAGCGACGACTCCTGTTTCCGAGACAGGCCTGAAGTGGCATTTTCGAGATATCGGACTATCCGGCAGGTTGCGGGCGTCCGTCCCCGACCGGTAGGAACGATGACAGCCCCGGCTTCGTGAGAGCCCGCTACCCTTGCCCGGCGCATGCCGTTGCGGCATGGTCGCGACGGGGTGGGAGACGTAGCCGAAAATGGCCCAATGGCTGATCGGAGGCACCATGACGGCGCGGCGCAAGCTGCCGGCATGGTGAAGCTCTGTCGCCATCGACCTCCTGCGCCCGGCAAGTCGCGGCGATGAAAATCACGATCCTGACCTATGGAACCCGCGGCGACGTGGAGCCCTATCTGGCGCTGGCCGTGGGTCTTCGGCGCGCGGGGCATAGCGTGAAGCTGGTGGCGCCGTCGCGCTATGCGGAATGGGTCCGATCCTACGGCTTAGACGTACACGTACAAACCGTCAGCGTCGATGAGCGCGCGCAGGGGGAGATCACGCAGCACGGCCGCGCCAACCGGGTGCTGCACAACCGTGAATGGACAGCCCGGTTGCACGCCTGGCTCAAGCAATGCATGGACGATTACTGGGCGGCGAGCGCCGACGCCGACCTAATCCTGCAAGGCGGATTCGCCTATGGCGGCGTCGATGTCGCGCTTCGGCGCGGCGTGCCGATTGCGTTCCTGTTTCCGCATCCCTTCAGGCCGACCCGGGAGTACATGTCCTATACGACGCCGCTAGGCCTTTCGGTGGGCGAACGTTACAACCACCTCACGCACCGGTGGTCTTTGCGTCAGGCATGGCGGACATTCGGCCCGCCGATCAACCAGTGGCGCGCCGAGCGGTTCAACCTACCGCCGTGGCCCTCCTATCAGGACATGATGCATGCGGTGCCCGATGCGCCGACACTCTATGCCTACAGCCCGCACGTCATCCCGAAGTCGGCGGACTGGACGGAAACCGACCATGTCACCGGATACTGGTTCGTCGAACCCGACGTCGGCTGGCAGCCGCCGGTCGAGACGGTGCGTTTCCTGGAGGCCGGCCCGCCGCCCATCTACATCGGCTTCGGCAGTATGCGGCTCATATTTCCGGAATGGGCGACCAAAAGAATGCTCGAAGCGGTTCGACAAAGCGGGCAGCGCGCTGTCATCTCGGTCGGCGCAGGTAGCGCGCTGATACGTCTGCCGGCACCGGCGGAGATCCACTTCATCGACGGCATGCCGCATCGCTGGCTCTTCCCGCGTATGGCTGCAATCGTCCACCATGGCGGCGCCGGCACGACCTCCGCGGTGTTGAACGCGGGTGTGCCCGGCATTATCGTGCCGATCGACTACGATCAGTTCGGCTGGAGCCGTCGCGTTCGCCAACTCGGCGTCGGCCTCGGCAGCCGCCATGTGGCGACGACGACCGCTGGCAGGCTTGCACGGATGATCCGCCGGGCGGTGGAGGACGACGGATTGAACCGCCGCGCGGCAGCACTCGGAGAGACGATACGGGCCGAGCGAGGCATAGACTCCGCCATCGCGATCTTGGAGAGCTACGCCCCGCGGGCTGCTGCAAAAAGGCGCGGGGAGACGACCTAGGACCGGAAAATCGTCCGGTCGATTGTCGGCGGGCGCATCGTCGGAACGTCCTTGAGGGGCGAAGACAAGATCGAGAGGACAGCAACATGCCCAGTACCGTCAACCTGCATCGCGTTCTGGCCACGAAGCCGGAGAAAGTCTTTCGGGCCTTCGTCGAACCCGATGCGGTCGCCAGTTGGCTGCCGCCATTCGGCTTTCTCTGCACCGTCCACGAACTGGACGCCAAGGTCGGCGGAAAGCACCGGATGTCCTTTCGCAACTTCACGACCGGCGAAAGCCACGCCTTCGGCGGCGTCTACCAGGAACTCCTTCCGGGCGAGCGGCTGGTCTACACCGACAGCTTCGACGACCCCAATCTGCCAGGCGAAATGGTCGTCACGGTCAACCTCAGGGCCGTGTCCGTCGGAACGGAAGTGATCATCGAGCAGAAAGGCATTCCGGACGTGATCCCGGTCGAGGCCTG
>JAEUMA010000565.1 GCA_016793565.1 Rhizobiaceae bacterium | reverse complement strand
TCGCCATCGAGCAAACAGAACCGTTTCCATCTAACCCTGAACCGCTCTAGAACCTGAACACGCCATAGCCCGGATCGCCAAGCGGCGCGTTGAGGGAGACCGAAATGGCGATGCCGAGCGCATTGCGGGTGTCGACGGGATCGATGATGCCGTCGTCCCAGAGTTCCGAGGTCGAGTAGTAGGCCGAAAGCTGCTCCTGATAGGCCGAGCGGGTTTCTTCCCACACGCGCCGAACCTCGGCTTCGTCGACCGCGCCGCCATTGCGTTTCATCTGGTTGACCTTGACCTCCGCCAGCGTGTTCGCCGCCTGGTCGCCACCCATGACGCCAATCTGGTGGTTGGGCCAGGAGAACAGGAAACGGCCGTCGAAGGCGCGGCCGCACATGCCGTAATTGCCGGCGCCGAAGGAGCCGTTGCACATGACCGTGAACTTCGGCACCCGGCTGCACGACTGCGCCATGATCATCTTGGCGCCGTCCTTGGTGATACCCTTGCGCTCATATTCGCGGCCGACCATGTAGCCGGTGATGTTCTGCAAAAAGACGAGCGGCGTGTTGTTCTGGTTGCAGAGCTCGATGAAGTGGCCGCCCTTCAGCGAGGAGTCGTTGAAGAGCACGCCGTTGTTGGCGAGGATGCCGACCTTGAAACCCCAGATGTTGGCGAAGCCGCAGATCAGCGTCGTGCCGTAGTTCGGCTGGTATTCGTGGAAGCGGCTGCCGTCGACCATGCGGGCGATCACCTCGCGCATGTCGAACGATTTCTTGATGTCGTCCGGAACGATGCCGTAGATCTCCTGCGGGTCGTAGGCGGGATCCTCCGGCGTCTCCTGCTGGCACTCCCATTTCTTCGGCCGGTCCCATTGCGCGACGATCTCGCGGCCGAGATGGATCGCCTCGTCCTCGCTGGAAGCCGGATAGTCGGCCGTGCCCGAGACGCTGGTGTGCATGTCGGCGCCGCCCAATTCCTCAACGGTCACCTCCTCGCCGGTCGCCGCCTTCACCAGCGGTGGGCCACCGAGGAAGATCGCGCCCGTCTTGCGCACGATCACGCTGTAGTCGGACAGGCCGGGAATATAGGCGCCGCCCGCTGTGCAGTGGCCGAAGACGAGGGAAAGCTGCTTCACGCCGAGCTTCGACAGGATCGACTGGTTGCGGAAGATGCGGCCGGCCATGTACTTGTCCGGAAATACTTCCGACTGCAGCTGCAGGAAACCGCCGGCCGAATCGCAGAGATGAATCACCGGCAGCCGGTTCTCCATGGCAATGTCGAGCGCCCGCACGATCTTCTTCGCCGTCAGCGGATACCAGGCGCCGCCCTTCACCGTCGGGTCGTCGGCGCGCACGATCACCTCGCGTCCGGAGACGACGCCGATGCCGACGATCGACGAGGCCGACGGCGAATCGCCGTCATAGGCCATGTTGGCGGCAAGCGAGGACAGTTCGAGGAAGGGCGTGCCCGGATCGAGCAGCTTCTCGATGCGCTCGCGCGGGCGCATCTTGCCCTGGCCGGCCAGCCGGTCGAGGTCGCGCTGCGGCCGCTTGTGGCGCGCCGCGTCCTGCTTCTGGCGGAACTCGGCGACGAGCCTGCGGTTGTGCGCCTCGTTGCGGCGGAAGTCCGCCGAGGACGCGCTGACCATGGACTGGATTTTGCGCATGGTCAGGCTTCCTCGGGCTCCAGCGTGGCGACGATCTCATCCTTCTCGAAGGACTCGCCCGCGGCACGAAGGATCGCTGCGATAACGCCATCGCGCGGCGCGGAGAGCATCGTCTGCAGCTTCATGCTTTCGATGGTGAGTACCGCCTCGCCGCGCGCGACGCACTCGCCTGGCTCCTTGTGGACTGCCACCACGGCTCCCGGCATCGGCGCTTTCACGGCGTCCTGGCCGCCGCCTGCGCCACCGTCTCGCGAAAACGGATCGACGAGACCGACCTCGAAAGTCCGGCCAGCGAGCCGCACGATCTGCCGGTCGCTCGAGCCGGCGCGGGCGAAGGCGACACGATGGCCGGCGACGCCCAGCAGATGGCGTCCGTCGCCGATGTCGGCCAGCCGATCAATCTCGTGCTCCCGCCCGTCGATCGACAGGACGAGATGCGGCCGCCGGCGCACGATGGTCACCTCGTGGGTGCGGCCGTCGAGCGTGAGCCTGAACGCCATGCTCAGTTTCTCCAGCCGCCGATGGCGGCGTATGGCTCCGGCGTTCCGACGGCGAGGTCGTGGAAATCGCGGAAGCCGAGCGCGGCGGCGGCAAGCACCTGCGCCAGCACGGTTTCCTCCGGCGCAACGGGCTTCAACTTCTCACGATGCTCGACGACGAAACCGGTGTGCAGGTCGCCGGCGCGGAAGGCAGGGTGCCCGAGCAATCGGATCAGGTAATCGACATTGGTCCTGATGCCGAGCAGCGCCAGGCCGTCGAGCGCGGCGATGGAATGAGAAATCGCCTCGTCGCGCGTTGCGCCATGGACGACCAGCTTGGCAAGCATCGGGTCGAAGTCGGCGGTGACCTTCTGGCCCTGGTCGAGCGCATTCTCGAAGCGCAGCCACGGCTCCTCCGGCACGCCGAGATAGGCGATCGTCCCGGTTTCCGGCATGAAGTCGCGCTCCGGGTCCTCGGCGCAGATGCGGCATTCGATGGCGTGGCCATTCGCCCGCACCTCCGCCTGCGCCAGCGGCAGGCCCTTTCCGGCGGCGATCTCGACCTGCGCCCGGACAAGGTCGAGGCCGGTGATCATCTCGGTCACCGGATGCTCGACCTGCAAGCGCGTGTTCATCTCAAGGAAGAAAAAGCGACCATCGGCGCCGAGGATGTACTCCACCGTGCCGGCATTCTTATACTTGGCCGCCGCGGCCAGGCGCACTGCCGATGCGCAGATCTCTTCGCGCAGGGCCGCCGTCAGATTGGCCGACGGCGCCTCCTCGATGATCTTCTGGAACCGCCGCTGGACAGAGCACTCGCGCTCGAACAGGTGGATCGCGCCGCCCTCGCCGTCGCCCAGCACCTGCACCTCGATGTGGCGCGGCCGCTCGACATAGGTTTCGGCATAGAC
>JAEUMA010000472.1 GCA_016793565.1 Rhizobiaceae bacterium | reverse complement strand
CCGTCGATAGCGTAGGCCTCGTAGCAGCCGTCTTCGGTCTTGATCGTGCGAACCTTCCAGCCGTCGGTTTCGAGCTTTGACTGCAGGGCCTCGCGCGGCTGCCACTCGGCCATCGGAACGTCACACTTCTCGGCCGCGAATGCTGAACCGGCCAAGGTCGTGCCGGCGGCGAGAATGCAGGGGAGGATGAACTTCATTTGCAGGTCTCCATCGTTTTATGCGACGGAGGCTGTCTCGCAGGGCAAGCTGACAGCAGGCTGAAAGGTTTCAGCGAGGCGTCATCTTACTTCCGCACAAACGCATGCGAATAGGCACGCATGGTGTGATCGATATGAGAATCCTGCTGATCGAGGACAACGAAACGATCGGTGGAGCCGTTCGCGACCACGCGGCGGCGGATGGGCATGCTGTGGACTGGGCACGCTCCCTACAAGAGGGACGCGAGCTTCTGGACGTCATGTCGTACGGGCTGGTGCTACTGGACCTGTCGTTGCCGGATGGCGATGGCGTGGATCTTCTGCGCAGCCTTCGGGCGCGGTCTGTCGCCGTGCCTGTGATGATCATCACCGCGCGCGACCAGATCGGACAGCGCATCGATGGCCTCAATGCTGGAGCCGACGACTATCTCGTGAAGCCGTTCGACCTCGACGAAATGTCGGCGCGCATTCACGCGGTCAGCCGGCGCAGCGGAGGCCGGAGCGGCCCGGTGTTCGAGCGCGAAGGTCTGCGCATTGCGCCGGCGGAGCGCGCGATCCTGCGTGATGGAGTGCCTGTCGACCTCACCGCACGCGAATGGGCCGTGCTTGATGCGCTGCTTGCCAGGCCCGGCGCCATCCTGACGAAGCCGCAGCTCGAGGATGCACTCTACGCCTTCGGCGCGGAAATCGAGAGCAATGCGGTGGAGGTCTATGTCAGCCGGATCCGCAAGAAGCTTGGCGCTGATCGGATCGCGACGGTGCGTGGCATCGGCTACCGGTTGACAGGCTGATGGTCAGGCCGTCCAGCATGACCCGGCGATTGATGCTCTGGCTGACGCTTGCCAGCGCGGTGTTCTGGTTGGCCGGAGCCGCCATTGGCGCCGCCGTGATGCACGACGAACTGAACGAGCATTTCGACAGCGCCCTTGCCGAGACCGCAGGGCGCCTTCTGCCACTGGTCGTCGATGACCTCTACCGGCGCGATTTGTCTGACAAACCTTACCGGATGGGTGCGATCGACGGCGACGAGTACCTAAGCTACCAGGTGCGTGATCGGTCCGGGCGGGTGCTCATGCATTCCTACGCCGCACCCAGTGAGCCGTTTGATGTCCCGCTCGTCGCAGGCTTCACCGACACCCCCACCCATAGGATCTACACTTTGATGGCGGTGAGCGGGTCGATCTTTCTGCAAGTGGCCGACCCGACCGCGCATCGGCATGAGGCATTGATGGAAGGTGCCTCCACCCTTTTGTTGCCCCTCACGCTGATGGCTCCCTTGAACATGATTGCCGTATGGTGGCTTGTCCGGCGGACGCTTGCGCCTGTCGGCGCACTTCAGCGCCAGATCGAGGCTCGGAGCGGAGCGAATCTCGAGCCGTTGCGCGTGGTTGGGTTGCCTGCCGAACTCGAGAACATCGCCGCATCGGTGGACAAGCTGCTTGCGCGGCTGCAAGCCGCGATGGATGCGGAGAGAAGACTAGCCGCCAACAGCGCGCACGAGTTGCGCACGCCCATAGCCGGCGCGCTCGCGCAGGCGCAGCGGCTCGCCGCCGAACTGCCGGAGGGACCGCTGCGGGAACGCGCGAACGGGATCGTTCGTGCGTTGTCGGCGCTGGCTCATCTCGCCGAAAAGCTGCTCCAGCTGGCTCGCGCCGATGCCGGTATTGGTGCGACCGCTAAACCGGTCGACCTCACTCGCGTACTCCGCCTCGTCGCCGACGAATTCCAACGCCAGCCGCGCTTCGCTACCAGAATTCGCGTGGCAATTCCCGAAGGCGATTCCTTCGTGCGAAAAGCCGACGTCGATGCCTTCGCGATCGCCGTTCGCAATCTCGTCGAGAACGCTCTGATCCATGGCGAGGGCGAGGTCTTGATCGCGTCCGAGCAGAATGGCTTTTCGGTAACGAACGGCGGCATGCGGATTGCGCCGGATCAGCTCAAAACCCTGCTCCGGCCCTTCGCCAGAGCCGACAGCCGTGCTCCCGGAGCCGGGCTCGGTCTTGCTATCGCCGATTCTCTGACCCGGCAGATGGGTGCCAGCCTTTCCCTCGTCTCGCCAGCGCCTGGGCGTGATGGCGGGGTAAAGGCAACCATCAGCTTTGGCGGCGATTCCCCACTGTAGGAGCGATGAACCGCTCTAGCAAAGTTGCCTACGGCAAGTTGCCGATAGTCATAGCAATACCGGCCGGCGGCAATGATCAAAAACCCGGTTTCTGAGTGACGTGGACACAGGTCGTTTGTTTCGACCCATGGCATTCACCAAAGGAGTTGCCATGGTCAGGCGCCGGCGCCTGCCATGTCGTGCACGGATTCAGGCGGCGTCTTGTGCGAAGCGGTGCCCGAGGCGGTAGCGGATAATGTGCTCATGGCTTGATGGTGAGTCAGAAAGACCTGGCCCTTAAAATGCGTGAAGAAATCCGATCGCTTCAACGCATCCATCACCGGACCTTTGACCTCCGAAAGATGGAAAGCGACTCCGGCCGACTCTAGCCGCTGCGCGATCGCCTCCAGGCTCTCAAGAGCCGAGGCGTCGATCATGTTGACCGCCGGACACATCAGCACCACCTGGCGGATCTGCGGCCGCGTCGCGACTGCGTCGTAGATGGTATCCTCCAGGAAACGTGCGTTGGCGAAGTAGAGGCTCTCGTCGACCCGGATCGACAGGATGTCGGGGCTCGTCACGACATCGTGCCGCTTCACGTTGCGAAAATGCTCCGTGCCGGCAACCTGGCCGACGATGGCCACATGTGGCTTACTGGTGCGGTACAGGAACAGCAGCAAGGAAAGACCGACGCCGGAGAGGATCCCGACCTCCACGCCGACCAGCAGAACCATTGCCATAGTCAGGGCCATAGCCGCGAAATCGGCCTTGGAGTAAGCAAAGGTGCGCCGGATCGCCGCCAGATCGACGAGCGACAGCACCGCGACGATGATCGTCGCCGAGAGCACCGCCTGCGGCAGAAACTGGAATAGCGGCGTCAGCAGCAGCGTCGCGCCGAGAATGCCGATAGCCGTGAACACGCCGGCCATCGGCGTTTCGGCGCCGGCGTCGAAATTCACCACTGAGCGGGCGAAACCGCCGGTGACAGAATAGCCGCCCGATAGCGCCGAGGCGATGTTGGCGGCGCCCAGCCCGGCCAGTTCGCGATCGGGCAGGATACGCTGGCGCCGCTTCGCGGCAAGCGTCTGCGCCACTGATACGGATTCCACGAAGCCTACCAGGCTGATCAGCGCCGCTCCGGGCAGCAGCTTCCACCAGAGCGCCGCGTCGAACAGGGGGACGGCGAAGGGCGGTAGGCCAGACGGTATCGCGCCGACGATCTTGACACCTCTGGCGTCCAGGTCGAACAGCACGACAAGCAGGATCGTGGCGGCGATGGCCGCGACCGGCCCGGCCCTGGCGACCATGTCGGCTGCGCGCGGCGCCATGCCCCAGCGCACCAGTAGCGGCTTCAACCGCTTGCGCACCCAGAACAAAAAGGCCAGCGACGTCAGTCCGATCGCCAGCGTCAGCCAGTTGGTGGAACCGAGGACGGGAAGCAGCTCGCCGATCATTTCCGGAAGCGTGCCGCCGCCGGCGGAGACCCCCAGAATGTGCTTGATCTGGCTGGCGGCGATCAAGATCCCCGACGCGGAGATGAAGCCGGAAATGACCGGGTGGCTGAGGAAATTCGCGATGAATCCCAGCTTCAGCACCGACATGGCAAGGAGCATCAGTCCGGAGAGAAGGGCGAGCACGATGGCCGCCTGCAGATAGAGCGCGCTGCCCGGCGAGGCCACCTGGCTGGCGGCCGCCGCCGTCATCAGCGAGACCACGGCGACCGGTCCGACCGCCAGGGTTCGGCTCGTGCCGAACAGGGCATAGGCGATCAACGGCAGGATCGACGCATAGAGGCCGACCTCGGGGGGCAGGCCTGCGAGCATCGCATAGGCGAGACTTTGCGGCACCAGCATGACCGTGACGATCACTGCGGCCAGGAAGTCGCTGGTCGCGTCCTTGCGCGAATAGGACGTCGCCCATTCGAGGAACGGCAGGTATTTGCGCAACGCGCCCACGACAGCATTCTCCCCGGGGTCTTGCCTTACGCGCCCGGCTGTGCGGCCTGCCAGAGGCTCGCCGCGCGAGCCCCGCTGCGGCAGTATCCGAAGACGGGGCCGGGCAACGTGGCGAGCAGGCCCTTGAAGGCCTCTACGTCGGCGCGTGTCATCTGCCCGGGCACGATCGGAATGTAGGCTGCCTTGATGCCCGCCGCCGCCGCCGCCGCTTCGATCTCGGCGAAGCGCGGTTGCGCGGGTCCGCCTTCGCCGTCCGGCCGGGCGCATACGATCGACCGGTAGCCGGCCTGGGCGATGGCGTCGACGTCGCCGGGTGCTATCTGCTCGGAGACCGCGAAATCGCGGCTGAGTGGTTTGGCCTGCATCAGTTTGTCCTTCCTGCGACAATTGCCCTCACAACAGGTTGAGAGGAACCTTCAGAAACCGCGTGCCGCTGTCGTCCGGTTCGGGCAGTTCGCCCGCCTTCATGTTGACCTGCAGCGACGGAATGATGAGCTTCGGCATGGCGAGGGTGCGGTCGCGGGCGTCGCGCCCGTCGACCAACACGGCCACGGTGATGCCGGCCATCACGTGGATGTTGTGGGCCCA
>JAEUMA010000437.1 GCA_016793565.1 Rhizobiaceae bacterium | reverse complement strand
CGTGTTGCTGGTTGGCTGGAGCAGCTTCAGCGTGTCGCGCACGCCGGCGGCGGTCTTGTCGATCTTGTTCAGAAACAGGATGCGCGGCACGCCCATTGCGTCGAGCTTGCGCATGATCAACTGAAGGGCCGGGATCTTCTTTTCATCCGCCTCGGCCACGACCACTGCGAGGTCGCAGGCGGCCAAAGCGGGGTCAGCCTCGAAGGAGAACTCTATGGAGCCCGGGCAGTCGATGAAGGTCAGGCTCTCGCCCATGAACTGGGTGGTCGCGACGGTCGCTTCGACGCTCATCCCATGGGCGCGCGCTTCGGGCGAATGGTCCGCCACAGTGCCGCCGCTCGACACCGCGTTCTGGCGCGCAATGGCGCCGGTGCGGGCGAGGATGGCTTCGAGAAGGGTACTTTTTCCACTGGCGAAGGGACCGACGATGGCGATGCATTTCGGTCCCGTACGTCTGCCTCCGGCGCGATTTCCCATGACCTGCGACCTCCACTCTGTTTCCTCGAGAGCGGCGGCCGGCCTGCGGCCGTCGCGTGGCGGGGCGATTGTTTGCTGCCCCTGCCGAACGCCATGCTTCCACCGAATCAAGGATGGAGCAAGAAAAATGCGCCGGTCGGCTTCCGCTTCAGCCAAGGCGCCCCCGCATAGAAGCACAATTGGCAGATGTTGCGACATCGGCGATGATCGTTGTGTTCCAACATCATGAGGCCCGATGCCATGAAGATCATTCCTTGCGGGGCCGTGCCGAGCGGCAATCCTCCGGAGGCGTATTTCAGCGGCCGCGTCGTTCAAACTCCCATCATCGAAGCCGAGGCGCCGGCGCGCATTCGTGCAGTTCTTGTCAGCTTCGAGCCGGGAGCGCGCACGGCCTGGCACACGCATCCGCTGGGCCAGACGCTGATCGTCACGACCGGGGCGGGCTTTGTTCAGAGTGAGGGAGGGCCGGTGCAGCCGATCCGGGCCGGGGACACGGTCTGGTTCGCGCCGGGGGAGAAGCACTGGCACGGTGCCGGACCCGCGACTGCACTAACGCATATCGCAATCCAGGAAGCGCTGGACGGCGTCTCGGTGAACTGGCTGGAAAAGGTCACCGACGAGCAGTACGGCGCTAAATGAAAGGGCGGGCCTGAGCCCGCCCCGGAATGCAAGTCGACTGGACCATCAGATCACAAAGAACCAGTTGGACAGCAGTACCACGGCCAGGCCAGCGATCAGAGTTAGATAGGGCAGGATTCCCGCCTTCCTCTGCACCAGTTCATTCGGCTTGATGCCGAGGTCGTCCAGCATGTGCGGCGGGAATTTGCCTCCGTCCTGCACGTAGTGGCGGTATAGGAAGACCGGCACGATAAGGGAAGCAGCGATCAGGCCGGCCCACAGCGCCCATGGATTCCAAACCTTGGCGCCGGCGCCCATAAACATGGCGTTGACGTAGGACAGCATGGCGCCGAGCGCGATCAGGATGGTCGGCGCGCGCCACGGCCGGGCGATGTGCCCGCTGTCCATGCGATGGATCCAGCCGGCGTTGAGGTTCAGGAAGTTGAAGATGATGTAGCCGCAGTTGGAGACCGCGAGGATGAAGAAATAGCTCGTTGCGTCCGCCGCGGCGATCGCCAGCAGGAAGAGGTTGAACACGAGGTCGGTCCACATGGCGGCGGTCGGCGCGCCATGCGCGTTCACATGGCTCAGATAGCGCGGCAGCCAGCCGTCGACCGACCCCTGGTAGAGGGTGCGCGACGAACCGGCCATCGCCGTCATGATGGCCAACATCAGGGCGAGGATCATCAGCATCATCATGATGCTGGTGACGAACCCGCCGCCGCCGACCATCTCCGCCATCGCCTCGCCAACACCCGAGCCGTCGACAATCGGACCGGCCAGCATGCCGTCCAACCCCAAGACGCCCTGGAAGGTGAACGGCACCAGCGTATAGAGCAAGATGCACAGCAGGCCCGAATAGAGGATGGCGCGGACCGTGTCGCGGCCGGGATCGCGGAACTCGCTGGTGAAGCATATCGACGTCTCGAAGGCGTAGGCCGACCAGGCGGCGATGAACATGCCGCCGAACACCAGCGTCCAGCCGGCGATGTTCCACTCGCCGGGCGCCGGTTCGTAGGCGACTGCCAGCGGCACGAAGGGCGAAAAATTGTCCCAGTTGATCTGCCCGGTCAAAATCGGAACGATGCCGACGATCAGCATCGGGATGATCACCACGAGGCCGATGAACTTTTGCACGCTGGCAGTGCCGAGAATGCCGCGATGCTGGATGGCGAAGGTGATCAGCATGAGGATGACGCCGATCCAGA
>JAEUMA010000338.1 GCA_016793565.1 Rhizobiaceae bacterium | reverse complement strand
CATTATGGACTACATCCGCAAGACAGAGTTCATGCAGGCGGAATCGCTGCGTATGGCCTGGTCGACGCTGGCCTGGACGGCCGGACCGACGGTGGGCGTGCTGCTCTATTCGAACTACGGCATCGCCGCGGCCTCCACCGTCGTCATCGTCTTTTCGCTGACGCTTCTGGTTGCTTTCTGGTTCTTCCGCCTGAGCGACAACACGGCCATACGCCCTGGCAAAGCGCGGCCTGCAAACCCCATCGCCAACATCGGCAGGTTCGTCGCCCAGCCGCGCCTGCGGCTGGCCTGGCTGATCGCCTTCGGGCGCTCTTGTTTCTGGACGACCTTTTTCGTTTACGCCCCGCTTCTGATGGTCGTGACCGGCGAGGGGAAGCTCGCCGGCGGCCTCGTCGTGTCGGCCGGCAACGCGCTGCTGTTCACCGCCCTCATCTGGGGTCGGGCAGGGCGCCGATTCGGAGCCCGCAACACGATCGCCGTCGCCTTCTTCGCCATGACCGTCACGCTTTTTGCCGCCGCCTTCGCCGGCCAGTCGCTGCCGCTGGTAGCAGCGGCGTTCCTTTTGGCCTGCGCCTTCTTTGCGATCGCGGTCGACGCGCTCGGCTCCACCGCCTTCATGCGCGCCGTCCATACCTACGAGCGCGCCCAAATGACGGCCGTGTACCGAACCTATCTCGACCTGTCAGAACTGCTTCCGCCTCTGGTCTATTCGATCGTGCTGGCCTTCTTCGGCCTGGGCGGCGTGTTCGCAACGCTCGGCGTCTTCACCGCCTTCTGTGGCTACCTTGTGTTCCGCCATCTGCCCCGGTCGATGTAGAGTCGCCCGGCCCGCCGGAACACGGCGCTTCTTAGGCTTTCGTTAACCATAGCCGCGTCACAGTTGCAGCGGCCCGCTCACCACGCGTTCACGGTTGCGTGCCGTGGTAGGGCACTTCCGGAACCGTGGCGTCGGCGTCGGCTTTTCGCCTCATTTCGTCTGGATAGAGGCCGGCAACGAGCGGGCGGGCAATCTCCGCATCCGACCAAGAGGGAATTTCGATGAACGCAAAATGGCTTGCCGCACTTCTGGCAGCAGCGTTGGCCGCAGGCTGCACGACTGACCCCTTCACCGGGCAGCCCAAGGTCTCGAACACGGCGGGCGGCGCAGCCATCGGCGCGGGCCTGGGCGCGCTCGCGGGCATGGCCGTCGGCGGCAGCAAGAACGCGCAGCGCAACGCCGTGCTGATCGGCGCCGGTGTCGGCGCGCTGACCGGTGGCGCGATCGGTTCCTACATGGACCAGCAGGAGGCCGAACTGCGCGGCCAGCTGCGCGGCACCGGCGTGAGCGTCACCCGCGTCGGCGACCAGATCATCCTCAATATGCCGGCCAACATCACCTTCAACACCGACCAGTACATGATCATGCCGGGCTTCTACCCGACGCTGAATTCGGTGGCTCTGGTGCTGCAGAAGTACAACCGCACGCTGGTCGACATCTATGGGCACACCGACAACACCGGCAGCACGGCGCACAATCTCCAGCTTTCTGAGCGGCGCGCCATGTCGGTCGCCAACTATCTGGCCGGCCAGGGCGTCGATTCGCGCCGCTTCGCGGTCACCGGCTTCGGCTATTCGCGGCCCGTCGCGACGAACGCGACGCCGGAGGGTCGCGCGCTCAACCGCCGCGTCGAGATCCAGCTCTCGCCGCTGACCTGACGCCGAGCCGGCCTGCCTCTACAGAGAGGCGGCGATCTTCGCCGCCAGCCTGGCATTGTTCTCCACCAGCGCGATGTTGGTGGTCAGGCTGGCGCCCCCGGACAGTTCCAGGATCTTGGCGAGCAGGTAGGGCGTCACGCGCTTTCCGCTGATGCCTTCCTTCACGCCCTGCGCCTGCGCGTCGGCGATGAAACCCGCCATGCGGTCCGCGGCAATTTCGTCGGCCTCTGGTACGGGGTTGGCGACCAGCAGGCCGCCGCGAATGCCCAGCGCCTGCCGCGTGCGGTGGAAGCGGGCGATGGCGGCCGCATCGTCCAGGCGCAGCGGCGCGGGGTGGGGCGACTGGCGCGACCAGAAGGCCGGCATAATGTCGGCGCCATGCACCACGACCGGCACGCCGCGCGTCTCCAGCACCTCCAGCGTCTTCTCGATGTCGAGGATGGCCTTGGCACCGGCCGAGACCACGATCACCGGCGTGCGCGCCAGTTCGTCCAGGTCGGCCGAAACGTCGAAGCTGGTCTCCGCGCCCTTGTGCACGCCGCCGATGCCACCGGTGGCGAAAACCGCGATGCCGGCGAGATCGGCGGCGATCATGGTGGCCGCCACGGTCGTGCCGCCGCTGAGCCCCTCCGACAGAGCGAAGGCGAGATCCGCGCGCGAAAGCTTCATAACGCCCTTCGAACGCGCCAGATTGTGGCGTTCGGCATCGGAGAGGCCCACTTTCAGGCGGCCGTCGACCACGGCGATCGTCGCCGGCGTCGCGCCTTCCTCGCGGATGATCGCCTCGACCCGCGCGGCCATCTGCTCGTTCTGCGGATAGGGCATGCCGTGGGTGACGATGGTGCTCTCAAGCGCCACGACGGGCTTTTTCTGCGCCAACGCAGATGCCACTTCGGCCTGGATGTCGGTGAAGGCGCGCGCGGTATCGGGAAGCATGGCCGGCTCCGGGATCAAAGGGATAAAGGTTGAGGCACGCGGGCGAGGGCGGCCGCGAATTCGGCAGTGGACAGTTCGGCGGCGGCCTTGCTGCTTTCAAGGGTGAGGATGGCCGCCGCCACGCCCTCCCGCACCGCCGCCAGCAAATGGGCGCCGTGCATCATGGCCGCAACGGTGGCGCCGGCCAGAGCATCGCCCGCGCCGGTAACGTCACTGACCATGCGCGGTACCGGCGGCGAGACGGTTACCGCAAAATCTGCGCCGAACAGCGTCAGCGGCTGTGAGCCGGCGGTGATGACGCCGCTGCGGAGGCCCTGGTCCCGCAATGCCGCGATGATTTCCGCCGGATCGGCATCGGCAGGAAGCTTGCCGAGCGCAGCCGCTTCGCGCCGGTTCATAAACAGGCAAGCAACCTGCTCGAGCATGCCATCCAGGCGGACCGCCTTCGCAGGCGATATGGCTATGGCGTAGACCGGCTTGTCTGCCGCGTGCGACAGCAGAGTTCGCAGCGCGGCGGCGGGAAGATTGGCGTCGCACAGCACTGCGTCGCTCGCGGCGGCCGCGTCGCGCACTTTCGAGCGGCGCAGCTGGCGCGGGAACGCCACTTCGTAGAGCACCATGTCGGCCAGCGCCGTGATGAGATCGCCCTCGGCGTCGAGCAGCGCCGTATAGCTCGCCGTCGAGCGGTCGAGAAAGACCGCGCTGTGGTCCTCGATGCCGGCCTGCGCGACCATGCGGGCCACCGTCTCGCCCGCGAGGTCGCCGCCCCGAACCGAAACGAGCGATGCTGCCACCCCGCGCTGCACCGCGCTCCGCAAGGCGTTGAACACGCCGCCGCCGACATCCTCCCGCATCGCGCCGGGGTTCGAGGCGCCCGCGACATGAACGCCCGCGACCCGGCCGCGGCGGTCGATATGGGCGCCGCCCACGCCGAGAAGCCGGGGGAGGCGGCTCCCGCTCATCCGCGCACCGCAAGGCCGTCGAATCGCAATGGTCCCCACGTCGCCGCGGACCGCGCGATCGAAGTTGCGGAACAAATCCCCTCGGGATACAAAAACAAAATCAGAACACTCATCGGATATCCTTTATAAAACAACATCTTGACAACTCTTGCCAAATGAGAACAAAAGCGGTACGTATTGGCCAGGGATACCGGAGCGGCCGGGCTTCTTTCAGCACCAAGGGGTGATGTATCATGGCTCAGAATTCACTGCGGCTTGTAGAGGATAATTCGGTGGACAAATCAAAGGCGCTCGACGCGGCGCTTTCGCAGATCGAGCGGGCCTTCGGCAAGGGCTCGATCATGCGGCTCGGGGCCAATGAGCAGGTGGTGGAGATCGAGACTGTTTCCACCGGGTCGCTGGGCCTTGACATCGCGCTCGGGGTGGGAGGGCTGCCGCGCGGTCGCATCATCGAAATCTACGGCCCTGAAAGCTCCGGCAAGACGACGCTGGCGCTGCACACGGTGGCTGAAGCGCAGAAGAAGGGCGGCATCTGCGCCTTCGTCGATGCCGAACACGCGCTCGACCCGGTCTATGCCCGCAAGCTCGGCGTCGATCTCGAAAATCTGCTGATCTCCCAGCCGGACACCGGCGAGCAGGCCTTGGAGATCTGCGACACGCTGGTGCGCTCGGGCGCAATCGACGTCCTGGTGGTGGATTCAGTAGCGGCACTGACGCCGCGTGCCGAAATCGAAGGCGAGATGGGCGATGCGCTTCCCGGCCTCCAGGCGCGCCTCATGAGCCAGGCGCTGCGTAAGCTTACCGCCTCGATCTCACGCTCCAACACAATGGTGATCTTCATCAACCAGATCCGCATGAAGATCGGCGTCATGTTCGGTTCCCCGGAGACGACCACGGGCGGCAACGCGCTGAAGTTCTATGCCTCGGTGCGCCTCGACATCCGCCGCATCGGCGCCGTCAAGGATCGCGACGAAGTCGTCGGCAACCAGACGCGCGTCAAGGTCGTCAAGAACAAGCTGGCGCCGCCCTTCAAGCAGGTCGAGTTCGACATCATGTATGGCGAGGGTGTGTCGAAGACCGGCGAACTGGTCGACCTTGGCGTCAAGGCCGGTGTTATTGAGAAGTCGGGCGCGTGGTTCTCCTACAATTCGCAGCGCCTCGGCCAGGGCCGCGAGAACGCAAAGCTGTTCCTGCGCGACAATCCGGATACGGCCCGCGAGATCGAGTTGACCTTGCGGCAGAATGCTGGACTCATCGCTGAGCGTTTCCTGGAAAACGGCGGACCGGGCGAGGACGACGAGGCCGCGAGCCTCTGACCGTGGCCGCTGCTTGCCAGGCGGATTGATCAGGCCGGCGGCCCGGTTGCCGCTTCGACGGTGAGTGATACCGGCCGCCGGCGGTCCTTTGCAGGCGCGATTTCCTGCCTGGCCGGATTTCTGGACAGGCGCGGGGACGGTGTTTAAAAGGCCAGTCTCTTCCGCCCGTCCGGGCGGGTCTGTTCGTGCAAGGGCTGGGCAATGAGTGGCGTCAACGAAATCCGTTCCGCGTTTCTCGACTATTTCCGCAAGAACGGCCACGAGGTCGTCGCGTCGAGCCCGCTCGTTCCGCGCAACGACCCGACGCTGATGTTCACCAATGCCGGCATGGTGCAGTTCAAAAACGTCTTCACGGGGCTTGAGAAGCGCACCTATTCGCGCGCAGCGACCTCGCAGAAATGCGTGCGCGCCGGCGGCAAGCACAACGACCTCGACAATGTCGGCTATACGGCGCGCCATCTCACCTATTTCGAGATGCTCGGCAATTTCTCCTTCGGCGACTATTTCAAGGAGCAGGCCATAGAGCTTGCCTGGAACCTGATCACCAAGGGCTTTGGCCTGCCGAAGGACAAGCTCCTGGTCACGGTCTACCATACGGACGACGAGGCGGCCGGCTACTGGAAGAAGATCGCCGGCTTTTCGGACGATCGCATCATCCGCATCCCCACCTCTGATAATTTCTGGGCGATGGGCGATACCGGCCCTTGCGGCCCCTGCTCGGAGATCTTCATCGACCGCGGCGACCATATCTGGGGCGGTCCTCCCGGCAGCCCTGAAGAAGACGGCGACCGCTTCCTGGAGTTCTGGAACCTGGTCTTCATGCAGTTCGAGCAGGTGAGCAAGGAAGAGCGCGTGCCGCTGCCGCGCCCGTCGATCGACACCGGCATGGGGCTGGAGCGCATGGCCTCGATTATGCAAGGCGTCGACAGCGTTTTCGAGACGGATCTGTTCCGCCACCTGATCGACGCGACCGCGTCGGCGCTGGGGCGCGGCCCCGGCGCGGAGGATAGGGCCTCCTTCCGCGTCATCGCGGATCATCTGCGGTCGTCCTGCTTCCTCGTCGCCGACGGAGTGCTCCCTTCCAACGAGGGTCGTGGCTATGTGCTACGCCGCATCATGCGGCGCGCGATGCGCCACGGCCAGCTTCTCGGCGCGTCTGAGCCGTTGATGTGGAAGCTCGTCCCGGCGCTGGTGCGCGAGATGGGGCAGGCGTACCCGGAGCTTGTACGCGGCGAACCGCTGATCACCGAAACGCTCAAGCTAGAGGAAACGCGCTTCCGCAAGACGCTGGCGCGTGGCCTCGGCCTGCTGGCCGACGCCACGGAGTCGCTGGCCGCCGGCGACATGTTGGATGGCGAGACCGCTTTCAAGCTCTACGACACCTACGGCTTTCCGCTGGACCTTACGCAGGACGCGCTGAGGCAGCGCAGCATCTCAGTGGATCTCGCCGGCTTCACCGACGCCATGGAGCGGCAGAAGGCGGAGGCACGCGCAAGTTGGGCCGGGTCCGGCGAGGCTGCGACCGAGGCGGTCTGGTTCGGCGTGCGCGAGCGCACCGGCGCCACCGAATTTCTGGGCTACGACACCGAGGCGGCGGAGGGCGTGGTGCTGGCGCTGGTCCGCGACGGCAAGGAAATCGAGACCGCGGGTAGCGGTGACAGCGTCGACGTTGTAGTCAACCAGACGCCTTTCTACGGTGAGTCCGGCGGCCAGATGGGCGATACCGGCACGATTTCTGGCGACGGTTTTACCATAGAGGTGGCCGATACGCAGAAGAAGGCGGACGGCCTGTTCGTCCATCGCGGCCGTGTAGCCAGCGGAAGCGTGAAGACGGGTGTTCCGGTGGCGCTTAAGGTCGACCATGCGCGGCGCACGCGCCTGCGGTCCAACCATTCGGCGACGCATCTCCTGCACGAGGCCCTGCGCGAGGTTCTGGGCACGCATGTGGCGCAAAAGGGTTCGCTTGTCGCGCCCGAACGGCTGCGCTTCGACTTTTCGCATCCGAAGCCAATCGCCGCGGACGAGATCGAGCGCATCGAGGCGCTCGCCAACGAGATCGTGGTACAGAACGCCGCCGTCACCACGAGGCTGATGAGCGTGGACGACGCCATCGCCGAGGGCGCGATGGCATTGTTCGGCGAGAAATACGGCGACGAGGTGCGCGTGGTGGCGATGGGCACGGCGCAGCATGGCGGCAAGGCCGGCAAGCCTTATTCGATTGAGCTTTGCGGTGGCACCCATGTTCGCGCGACCGGTGACATCGGCCTGGTGCGCGTCGTCTCGGAAGGCGCGGTGGCCGCCGGGGTCCGCCGTCTCGAGGCGCTGACGGGTGAGGATGCCCGCCGTTACCTCGACGAGCAGGATCGGCGGCTGAAGGCCGTCGCCGGCGTTCTCAAGGTCGGTCCCGGCGAGGTGCTGTCGCGCGTCGAAACGCTGGTGGAGGAGCGCCGCAAGCTGGAGCGCGAGCTGAGCGACGCCCGCAAGAAGCTGGCGATGGGCGGCGGCGGCAAAGGGCCGGCGGAGGATGCGAACGAGACCGTGGCCGGCGTCGGCTTCATGGGCAAGGCAGTTTCGGGCGTCGCGCCGAAGGATCTGAAGTCGCTGGCCGACGAGGGCAAGAAGGCGCTCGGGTCCGGCGTCGTGGTCCTGGTCGGCGAGGCCGACGGCAAGGCCAGCGTGGTCGTCGCCGTCACGCCCGATCTCGTCGGCCGCTTCAGCGCGGTGGATCTGGTGCGTGCGGCCTCGGCCGCCCTGGGCGGGCAGGGCGGTGGCGGCCGCCCCGACATGGCACAGGCCGGCGGGCCGGACGCGTCGAAGGCCGCCGAAGCCATCGATGCGGTGCGCTCCGCGATGGCCGGCTGAAAAATGACTCCCGCAGCGGGCAACCCGCTGCGTCAGCGCGGGTTGCGCCCCATCTCCACCTCGCGACCGCGGCCGAGCGCAACCATCTGGCGTGCATAGTCGGGCCGCAGCTCGAGCTGGCGTGCGTAAAGGCGGGTGAGGGCGGCGCTCATCCGCCCGCTACGACCCAGCATCTGATCGGCGAACGCGATCATCCGCGAATTCGGCCAGATCTGCGGCCGTATCGCGAGCAGATGCGCGAAGATGACGTCCTCGTTCTCCTGCGGATGCAACTGGGCAAGCAGCGTTGCCATGGCCGCGGTCGAGCGCGATATGCCCATATGGCAGTGGACGAGGAGGTGACCGTCAGCGGCGGAAGCCTCCGTTGCCAGCCGGCGCCCGAATTCCAGCACCTGTTCCATATGGGCCGGCTGGGGCAGGAGAATGCCCGTTCCCGGTTCGATGGCGTCGTCGAAATGCAGCGTGGTGCGATGGTGGCGGTCGTATGCGCGAAAGCCATCGGGCTCCGGCCACTCCGGATCGAGGATCGACAGCACGTGGGTGACGCCACGGGAACCGTGCTGTTCGAGTTCGCTCAGTCCGCAAACGGTGAGAAGGGAAATCGACAGGTCTTTCATAGCACAATCCGTTGGCAGGTTTTTTTCGAACCGGTGGAAAGCCCGATCGAGGGAATCTAGGGCGCGGTCGCTTCGAACGCGGCGCGCTCCGAAACCGCGCTCCACCATGTCTCCAGACGCGGAAAATCCTTCATCAGATCGCGGCCTTCGGGCGCCTGCAGGAAATAGTCGATCATCGGCGCGGCGTGAAGGTCGGCCAGCGTCATCTGCTTGCCAAGCAGCCAACGACCGTCCGTCCCGGCCATGCCGGACAGGGTGGCCAGGCAGGTTCTCGCCAGCGGCAGTGCGCGGGCGATCTTGGCCTCGTCCGGCACCCCGCCTTCGTGCGCAACGGACACGCGCTCTACATAAATATCCCACACCAGCGCGCGGTAGGCATAGGCGTCGAGCATGCCCACCGCCTGGTTCACGACGGCGCGGCGGGCGGCGTCAGCCGGCTGCAGGGCGGGGCCGTCAAAAGCCTCGTCCACATAGCGCGCGATCGCCGCCGTCTCGAAAAGCTGCAGCGCCCCGTGCTCGAAGGCGGGAATCTTTCCGAACGGATGCCGCTCGCGGTACCAGTCGGGAAGCCCCTCGGCGGCAAAGACGTCGACCGGCACAAGCTCGTGGTCGACGCCCTTTTCGATCAACGCCAGCCGCGCGATGCGCACATAGACGCTGTAGGCTGCGCCGAAGAGGCGCGGCCTTTCCATCGCGCGGGTCTCAGCCCATCGCCTTCTTGAGGTTCTCGTCGATCTTGTCGAGGAAGCCGGTGGTCGAGAGCCAGGGCTGGTCGGGGCCGATCAGCAGCGACAAATCCTTGGTCATGAAGCCCGACTCGACGGTCTGGACGCAGACCTTCTCCAGAGTATCGGCGAAGCGCTTCAACTCGGCATTGTCATCGAGCTTCGCGCGGTGCGCGAGGCCGCGCGTCCAGGCGAAGATCGAGGCGATCGAGTTGGTCGAGGTCTCCTCGCCCTTCTGATGCTGCCGGTAATGCCGGGTCACCGTGCCGTGCGCGGCTTCGGCCTCCACGGTCTTGCCGTCGGGCGTCATCAGCACCGACGTCATCAAGCCGAGCGAACCGAACCCTTGCGCCACCGTGTCCGACTGCACGTCGCCGTCATAGTTCTTGCAGGCCCACACATAGCCGCCCGACCATTTCAGGCTGGAGGCCACCATGTCGTCGATCAGCCGGTGCTCGTACCAGATCTTGCGCGCCTTGAACTCGCTCTCGAATTCCTTCTCGTAGACCTCCTGGAAGATGTCCTTGAAGCGGCCGTCATAGGCCTTGAGAATGGTATTTTTGGTAGAAAGATATACCGGATAATTGCGCAGCAGGCCGTAGTTCAGCGACGCGCGGGCGAATTCGCGGATCGATTCGTCGAGATTGTACATGGCCATGGCGACGCCCCCGCCCGGCGCGTCGTAAACCTCGTGCTCGATCACCTGGCCGTCGTCGCCGACGAATTTGATCGACAGCTTGCCCTTGCCGGGGAAGCGGAAATCCGTCGCCTTGTACTGGTCGCCGAAGGCATGGCGGCCGACGATGATCGGCTTGGTCCAGCCGGGCACCAGCCGCGGCACGTTCTTCATGATGATTGGCTCGCGGAAGATGACGCCGCCCAGGATATTGCGGATCGTGCCGTTGGGCGACTTCCACATCTTCTTGAGCTTGAATTCCTCCACGCGCGCCTCGTCCGGCGTGATGGTGGCGCATTTCACGCCGACGCCATGCTTCTTGATCGCGTTGGCGGCGTCGATGGTTACCTGGTCGTTGGTGGCGTCGCGATGCTCGATGCCGAGGTCGAAATAGAGAAGATCAACGTCGAGGTAAGGGTGGATCAGCTTGTCCTTGATGAAATGCCAGATGATGCGGGTCATCTCGTCGCCGTCGAGTTCCACGACGGGGTTGGACACTTTGATCTTTGCCATGAAGAAGCCTCGTTGCCGAAGAGCGCGCGATGCGCTGCGGAAGGGGGAGTATCCGCCCTATAGCAAAGCGGATTTCGCGGTGCAAACGAGGAGGACGACGGTAAACGAGCTTCCGCTCGAACCTGCCGTGAAGGTTCGACGAAAGCGCTACTTCGCCGGCTTGCGCCTCGGCGCCGGCGGCTTCTTCTGCTTCGGGGGCATGGCTGAGACGAAGGCCGTTGCGGTGGCTATCCATTGCTTCAGCGAGGCGCCGCCGAGCGTCTCGGGCGAAACCAGCACATAAGCCTTCATGTCGCGCCCGGTCAGAGCCATCGTGGACGTGCCGGGCCGCTCCAGCGCCGCGCCTCGGCCGTCCTCGCCGACGCGCACGAGCAGGCCGCCGTCCCTCATCGTGCAGACCAGCATGTTGCCGTTCAGCATGAAGCAGATGCCGCCCATCATGCGCACCTCGCCGACATTGGGATCGTCGCCGATGATGCCGCGGACGCGCTCTGCCAGATCGGCCATGGGATCCTCCGAAGAGCCGCTTCGCAGGCAAATGACGGCTTCGGAATGTATAGCGGCTCGACCTCGATGAGGAAAGAAGGCGGCGGAAAGGACGCTTCCGCCGCCTTGCCGGCGTCAGCCGCCGATCTTGCCGCCCCCCTGGCGCGTGATGGCCACGACGGAGGGCCGCGCCGGCATGTCGTCCTTGAAATCCGGCCAGCGGGTCGAAAGATCCTCATAATAGGAGAGGCGGCCGAAGCCCTCCCAGTCCTCGCCGCCGTCCGCCGGATGCTGCACGGCGACGAAAGCCGTCTGGTCATCCGGCGTGAATAGCGGGCCGCACATTTCCGCGCCCACCGGCACGCGGAAGAAGAGTTTTGAGGTCGCGCGCGCATCGCCCTCGGTGTCGACCGCCCACAGACCGTCGGTTCGGCCTGTGCCCTTGGGCGAGTTTCCGTCGGTGGCGACCCAGAGGCGGCCGGCGGCATCGATGGCGCAGTTGTCGGGCATGCCGAACCAGCCATTCGCCGTGGTGGCGGTCGAAAACGATGCTCCAACCTCGGCGACGGAGGGGTCACCGCACTTCAGCAGAATCTCCCAAGTACCTTTTGTGGCGCTGAAATCGCCGCCATCCTCGTTGATCTCGATGATGTGGCCGAAAGCGTTTTTGGCGCGCGGATTGGCTGCGTCGATCTGGTCGTCTTTGCGGCGCGAATTGTTGGTCAGCATGACATAGACCTTGCCGTTGGCGCTCGCGGGCTGGATGTCCTCCGGCCTGTCCATCTTGGTGGCGCCGAGCAGATCGCCGGCGCGGCGCGCCTCGATCAGCACGTCGGCCTGGCCGGCGAAACCATTCTCGGCGGTCAGCGGTCCCTCACCATGGACGAGCGGCATCCAGACAAGCGTGCCGTCCGCATCGAACTTCGCGACGTAGAGCGTGCCGGAATCGAGCAAATCCATGTTGGCCGCACGGTCGTCGGGGTTGAACGTGCCGTCGGTGACGAATTTGTAGACATAGTCGAAGCGTTCGTCGTCGCCGAGGTAGAAGACGACCTTGCCGTTGGCCGCGACGACGGACTCGGCGCCCTCATGCTTGAACCGGCCGAGCGCGGTGCGCTTCTTCGGTGTGGAGGTCGGGTCGTTCACGTCGACCTCGACGATCCAGCCGAAGCGGTTCGGCTCGTTCGGCTCCTTGGCAAGATCGAAGCGGTCGTAAAAGTTGGCCCATTCGTAGGCGCCTTCGGGAATACCCATTCGTTCGTAGTTGGCGGCTTCAGCGTGGCCCGCCGGGAGTTCGCCGGAGAAATAGCCGTGGACGTTCTCTTCGGCCATCACATAGGTGCCCCAGGGCGTCACGCCGCCGGCGCAGTTGTTGACGGTGCCGATGACCTTGGTGCCCGTGGCGTCAGCGTTGGTCTTGAGACGGTCACTGCCGGCGGCCGGGCCGGTGACCTGCATCTCGGTCGCGGCGGTGATGCGGCGGTTGAGCTTGCCGTCGCGCACCACCTGCCATTTGCCCTCGACCTTGCGGATTTCCACGATGGTGCCGCCATGCGCGGCCATTTCGATATCGACCTGATCCCTTGTCAGGCCGGCGAGCTGCAGTTCCTTCTTGCCGTCCTTTTCGACGATGGTGACAATGCCGGGAAACATCAAGTGCGGATTGGTGTATTCGTGGTTGACGACGAGCAGGCCATGTTCGGCCGAGCCGTCGATGGCGATGAAACCGACATAGTCGTTGTTGTAGCCGAACTGCCGGACCTGCGCCGCAGCGCTCTGTGCCGCCGGGTCGAACTCCGGCGAATCGGAAAACAGGGCATCGCCCCAGCGCAGCAGGATGTCGGCGTCGTAACCTTCAGCGACGTGGTGATGGGCGTCGACGCCGGCTTCCACCTCTGGAAACGAAAAGGCGGAAGCGCCGCCCGCCCGCGCCTCGTCGGCGGCCAGCAAGGCGACAGGGCCGACGGTGGCGGAAATGGCGGAGACCGCCAGCGCGCCTTTTAGCAGGCCGCGGCGCGAGAACCGCGTGGCGATGATCTCACCCATGGTCGCATTGTCGCTGGCATTGCGGGCGGGGCCTTCGGCCTGTTCCAGCAGGCTGGTGCGGAAGGGAGAGGGCTGGCTCATGTTTCGGTCGCTCCGTGGCTGGGATCGCTTGGCTGGGAAGACCATCGCCGCATAGGCGGCGTAAGTGACAGGCGCGTGAAACGGCGTAGCAGGCCGATGCGGCCGGGCGGGCCTGCGGCCTCACGAAATTTGCGCCGACGGCTTGCTTTGCCGGCCCGCAGCCGCTTTAGGCTCCGGCAGCCAGCAAGACAGGCCGAAAGCCATGCCCGATCACAAATCCGTCAGCAGTTCGCCGGCCGGCCCGGCCATCATTCTGGTCGAGCCGCAGCTTGGCGAGAACATCGGCATGGTGGCCCGCGCCATGGCCAACTTCGGCCTTTCCGAGTTACGGCTCGTGAACCCGCGCGACGGCTGGCCCAACGAGCGCGCCCGTGCGGCGGCGAGCCGCGCCGACCATGTCGTGGATGCCGCGACACTTTTTCCGGATCTCGCTTCGGCGCTCTCAGGCCTCAACTTCGTCTATGCCACGACGGCGCGCGAGCGCGACGGCTTCAAGCCGGTGCGCAGCCCAGTTGAGGCAGGCCGGACCCTTCGCGCACGTGCGCTTGGCGGGCAACGCACCGGTATCCTGTTCGGGCGCGAGCGGTTCGGCCTCAACAACGACGAGGTCGGGCTGGCAGACGAGATCGTCACTTTCCCGGTCAACCCCGACTATGCCTCGCTCAACATCGCCCAGGCGGTGCTGTTGATGGCCTATGAGTGGCAAAAATCGGGGCTGGCGTCAGAGACGGACACCGCCTTTTCGGTTGCAGAAGGCGTACCTGCGGAGAAGCAGGTGCTGCAGGGCCTGTTCGAGCATCTCGAAGCGGCGCTGGAAGCGCGCGGATATTTCAGGCCGCCCGCGAAAAAGCCCAAGATGGTCGACAATCTGCGCGCGGTGCTGACACGGCCCGGATTTACCGAGCCCGAGTTGCGCGTGCTGCGGGGCGTGGTGGCGTCGCTGGACTATTTTTCGCCCAAGGAGCCGCGCGGGGCGGGCTATCCGGAACGCAAGGCGAAGGCCGACCGCGAGGCCGGCAGTGGCCGTGGCGCCACGGACGAGGGGGATTGGGATGACTGAACGCCCGGTGCTGATGTTCGATTCGGGCATTGGCGGACTGACCGTGCTGCGCGAGGCGCGCGTTCTGATGCCGGACCGGCGCTTCGTCTATGTCGCCGACGACGCGGCCTTCCCCTACGGCGCCTGGGAGGAGCCTGCGCTGCGCAAGCATGTCATCGAGCTTTTCGCTCGGCTTCTCGACCGCTTCGACCCGCTCATTTCGGTCATCGCCTGCAATACGGCCTCGACGCTGGCCATCGACGCGCTGCGCGAGGCGTTTCCCGGCCGTCTCTTCGTCGGCACTGTTCCGGCCATCAAGCCGGCGGCCGAGCGGACCCGCTCCGGCCTGGTGTCGGTTCTGGCGACGCCCGGAACGGTGAAGCGCCAATATACTCGCGACCTGATCCGGCAATGGGCCTCGAAATGCCATGTCCGTCTGGTCGGCAGCGAACGGCTGGCCGGCCTGGCCGAGACCTACCTGCGCCACGGTTTCGTCGACGAGGAGGCGGTGAGGGCCGAGATCATGCCCTGCTTCATGGAGCGCGACGACCAACGCACGGACATCATCGTGCTTGCCTGCACGCACTATCCCTTTCTCGCCAACCGCATGCGCAAGACCGCGCCCTGGCCGGTCGACTGGCTGGATCCTGCCGAGGCCATCGCGCGCCGCGCGCTGTCGCTGCTGCCGCCAACCGGCGAGCCGGCCCCGAGCGGGCCCGACCCGGCGCTGTTCACGTCAGGCAAGGCCGACCATTCGGTGCGCCGGCTGATGCTGGGCTTCGGCCTTCAACTGATCTAAGCCCGCCGGTCAGTCCTTGTAGAAGCCGACCCCGCAGGCGAGTTCGCCGAGCCTGGTGAAGCGCGAGACCTTTTCAACCGGCTCGCCGCCAGAGGGTCTCGGCCACATGTAGCTGATCTCGGTGATCGCACCTTCCTTCGCGGTGTCGAGTATCTCCGCGCCGAAAGGCTTGCCATTTTTGTCCTTCAGCGTGCGAAGGTCGGTTCCGACGATGTTGACGTGTGCGACGGTTATGCCGTCTCCGACATTGGCGCAGAAGACATAGAGGTCGCGATCCCGGAAGCCCCCGTTCGGATCGTTGAATTTCGCGATAGCCGCATCGCCGTCGGCCGCGAACTCGGCAATGGCTCGGTCCAGAAGCGAGATGGCCTCGGCCTCGGTGCCGTATTCTCCCGCGGAGAGTGACGGACCTGCGGCGAATAGTAAGGATGCTATGGCAGCAGCAAACGGTCGTATTCTCATCTTGTCCTCCCGGGACGCGGAGAGCGCACGCGGGCCGGCGGCGCGGATTCCTCAGTTTAAGATTGGCCACCGGGTCCGCCCTTGGCAAGCCCCAACCTCGGCCGGGGCTATGGCTCTCGCCGCTCCGTCCACATTCTGGCGTCGCGGTGTCATTCCGCCTATCTGAGAAGCAGATCGAGGAACGGGCGGCTCCTCAATTCGTTTTCCGGAAACAACGGTGAAGGAAGTTTGAAATGCCCGCAAAATCCCAGGCACAACAGAAGGCGGCAGGTGCAGCCCTCGCCGCCAAGCGGGGCGATGTGAAAAAGTCCAAACTCAAAGGTGCGTCGAAGGAAATGTACGAATCCATGAGCGAAAAGCAGCTCGAGGAATTCGCGGAGACGAAGAGAAAAGGTTTGCCGGGGCACAAGTCTTCGTCCTGAGTGACAAAAATCGTAGCGGTCTCTAAGGTAATTCTTGCCGCAAGCCCTGGGTGATGATTGAATTACCTGCCGGCCTGTCGCCGGCGGGGAGTCTGTCATGGAGCGGATTCAAGTAAAGGCGCGCCCCGAGCCTCTGGAGATAGAGCTCGAGCGCTCGGCGGTTA
>JAEUMA010000314.1 GCA_016793565.1 Rhizobiaceae bacterium | reverse complement strand
CTCGTGCGCGTTGGTGGCAGAATCGGGGGCAAGCAGGTCGCTCATGATTCGATTGGGCGGCAGCGGCGCGCGCCGGTCAAGCCTCTACCAGCCGGACATGGTGCGGCTCTGCTTCTGCTTGCGCACGCGTGCGAAGGCCAGCGACTCGAAATCGAAGCTGCCGGCCTCCTCCAGCGGCACCGAAATATTATCGAGGCTTTCGATGATGTGCCGGGCGATCGCGTCTACAAGGTCGGATCGCGACGTCTGGCCGCGCATGATGCCGATCTTGCAGTCGGGCAGCGTGCCGAACCCGTCCGTTTCCCCCAGCACGCGCATACCCGGCCTCAGCGCGCACTCCGGCAGAACGGAGATGGCCAGACCGGATAGCACCGCGGCGGCAATCACGGTGGCCGAAAAGCTGGTGAACAGAACGCGGTACTCGCGGTTCATGCCGTCGAGCACCTCGCAGGCCGAGCGCCGCCAGATGCAGGTGGGACGGCCGAACGCCATCGGCAGGACGTCCTCTTCATGGGTGGCATGATTGGCCGAGCTCACCCATAGAAGTGGCTCGCGGCGCACCACTTCAGACTGTCCTCGCGCGTCGTTGTGCGTCACCAGGGCGAGATCCAGATTGCCGCGCCGCAAATGCTCGACCAGACCTGGCGTCGGCTCGCAGACAACCGTCAGCTCGACGCGCGGGTTGGAGCGCGCGAAGCGCGCCATGATCTCCGGCAGAAAACGGTCGGCATAGTCATCCGGGGTGCCGATGCGGATCGTTCCCTCCAGCCGGCGATCGTCGAACGCGGCCAGGGTCTCGCGGTTGAGGTGCAGCATGCGCCGCGCGTAGGAAAGCAGGCGCTCGCCTTCTTCGGTCAGCCGGTTGGTGCGGCCGTCCTTCTCGAACAACGGCTTGCCGATGCGCTCTTCCAGCCGACGCATCTGCATGGAAACCGCCGACTGGGTCCGATGCACACCTTCCGCCGCCTTGGTGAAGCTGCCGGTGTCGGCGATCGTTACGAAGGTCTGCAATTGGTCAAGATCGAGCGGGGCCGACATCGGCGGAATCCTTCGGTTGGGACATCGATCACCAATTGCGATCGGTTCGATCAACGACCTTCATTTGATCAGCTGCGTTGATCCCAAAGATTAGAAACATTCGTTGGATTTATCAATTGTGCGGCGCGATATTGCCAGTGTTCCCAGGAGGTCGAACGAGAAAGCGGGCAGATGCAAGCTGCCGCGCCGGACTTTTTCTTGCTTGCAGACAGGAGAAGACAGATGACGACGATCGATCACCACACCGCGATGACGACGCCTGCGGCGCGTCCCGCTCTTGTGGCACGCGTCGTGAATTCGATCCTGGCGCAAGTGCGAATCTGGAAAAATCGGCGCGCGGTGTACCGCCTAGGCGAGATGACCCACGCCGAACTCGCCGATATCGGCCTGACGCGCGCGGACCTGCACGTCGCCACCGGGCTGCCGCTGGGCGTCGACCCGACCGTCCACCTCGGATCGATGGCGCAGGCCCGCATCCGGCGCATGGACGATCTTGCGCGCTATCGGGTCTACTGAACTCGACTGCTTTCAGCAGGCAACCCCACTCCCGCCGGTCCCCCTCCGGCCATGCCTGCGCTCTGCCCGGTCCTTGCGAGGACCGGGCTTTTTCTTTCGGTCTAACGGTGTCGGTCCATGCCGCGCGTGAACTGATCGAAGATGGATTCCACGCCCTTCTGATAGTCGTCGCGCTGTTTGCGTCCGCTCTCGAACATGTCCCCGAAGATGTCGTCATAGGGGTTGCGTGAGCGCCCGCTCGGGTTTTCCGGCGGATCCCGGCGTGGTGTCGGTTCAGCCGCCTGCGGCTGCGCGCCGCCGAGGCCGCCCTTCATCATCTCCTCGAGAATCTTGCCGAACGGATTGTCGCCGAGCGGATTCGGCCCCGGCTGCGCTGATTGCTGCCCGCCGCCGCCCCCGAACATGTCCTGCAGCACTTTGCCGAACGGATTGTCGAACGGGTTGGATGGCTGCTGCGGCTGCCTGGGTTGGGCCATGCCGCCGCCCTGCTTCATCATCTGATCGATCACCTCGCCGAATATGTTGCCGCCCGCGCCGAAGCCGCCCGCCGGCTGCGCGGCCTGCGCCTGGCCGGTGCCCTGCTTGAACAGCCCGCCCATCAGCATCGCGGCGATGGCCGGCAGCATCTGCTTCAGCATATCCTGGCCGAGCCCTGTCGCCTGGGCGGCCTGGCCTGCGACCGCTCGGCTCAGATCCTTTGACCCGAACAGATGGCCGAGAATGCCGTTGCCGTCGGCCAGCCCCTGCGGCGAGAAGGCGTTGGTCGGGTCGTCGAAATACTGGCCGTGCTGGCCGCTCGCCAGCGCCTGCATGAAGGCGCCAACGCCGTAAGGATCGGCGGTGTTGCGTTTCAGACCCTGGCTGAACGCCGGCAGCAACGCCTCGACCGCCGCCTGCGCTTGCTGGTCGGAAATGCCGAACTGGCGGGCCAGCGCATTGATTCCGTTCCCGTTCTGAGAACCGGCGAGCATGTCGAACAGATTGGGCACGGGCTATCCTCCGCCTTGGGCACGAAGCCTAGATTAGCCGAACGCGCCGCCTTGCGAAATGCTTCTGCGATGCGCCTGCTCAATAGGCGTATTCGAGGAAGGCGGGTTCGATCGAGCCGCCCCAGCGCGTATGGTATGCCGATACCATTTCTTCTGCGCTGGTGGTTCCGCGCGAAATGACCTCGTCCAGCGTATAGAGAAAGCTCGTCTCGTCATAG
>JAEUMA010000287.1 GCA_016793565.1 Rhizobiaceae bacterium | reverse complement strand
GCTCTCGACGGCCGCAAGGAGAGGCGCCTGCGACCACTCCACGCGTGGCGCGATGTTGTTCAGCAGGTCGATGACGCCGATCGCCTGTCCGCGCGCGAAAGGGTCGGATATATGCGGGATGACGTCGCTGCGCATGGTAGCGATGATGCCTTCGACTAGCCGGGAAAGCGCGATGTTCATGATGCGCGCTCCATGGCCGACTCCACCTGCAGCAGCATCCTCGGAATCTGGGCCGCCATGCCGGCCATGCGCAGGTCGTTGAAGCCGCGTCGGGCGAAGCAGTCGGTAGCGCCGTAGTGCATGACCGCCAGCTTCAAGGTTCCGAATGCCTCCCAGTAGGCCATGTCCCGCAGGCTGGGCTCACGGCCGGTTGCTGCCGCGTACCGATCGCGCAGTTCCTCGCGTTCGAACAGATGGCACATGAAGGGCGAGCGTCCGCGCCACGCCTGGAGGCAGATCCAGCCGAGGTCTTCCACGGGGTCGCCGAGCCTGACGAGTTCCCAGTCGAGGATCGCCGTGATGCGGTCCTCGACCTCCAGGAAATTGCCGATGCGGTAGTCGCCGTGGGTGACCGCGATCCAGGGCGCGACGGGAGCGTTTTCGCGCAGCCAGAGCGCCGCTAGTTCGAGCATCGGAACGCGCTCGGGCGACCACTGCGCCAGCCGTGCCATCCAGTGGTCGACCTGTTGGATCGCCGTGCGGCGCACGTCTTTGGTTCCGTCGATCCCCGCGACCGGTGTTTCGCGCCAGTCGAAGCGGTGCAGCGCCGCCAAGGCCGCGACGAACTGCGTGCCCAGGCGGACGCGGCGATCATCCGCGAAGGCTGGCCCGCCGTCCTTCGTCCAGGGAATGGGCGCGTCGCCGGGCATCAGGCTGGCCACGAAGAAGGGCGCGCCGAGTATCGATGGATCGTCGCTGAACCAGTAGACGCGCGGCACCGGCACCGCGCTGTCCGCCAGGGCATGGAGGGTGACGAACTCCGGATAGGCGCGGTAGGGACCGAAGATGCCGCTCGGCGGGCCCGCCCTCAGGATGAGATCGCGCTCGATCGGCCGGCCGGCCTCGTTCCATTGGGCGCGAAAGCCGTAGGTCACCCACGAGAAGCCCACCGTGAAGCGGTTGAGCGGACCGATCTCGACAGGTCCGCCGGTTTCGCCGCGAATGAACTCCGCGAGGGCGGTACGGATGTTTTCCGTGTCCGTCGCGTCGAAGGCGCGTTTCGCGCCGGCCGCGACCCGCACTGCGCTGCTCATGATCCGGCGTGGCCGGGACAGGTTCCTGCGATCAACTCGTCTCCTCCCCGTCTTGCTGCTTGTCTGCGCTGTCTCGGATCGCCCGGTCCTTCGCATCGGCTCAGCATCGCTGCCAAACGCCGCCCGGATGCTAACCGCATTTCGCAGTTTGTAAACACAAAATGAATAGTGAGTCATAATTCATTTTATTTGACAGCGCGCGGGCATGGCCATAGCGTTCCCGTCACCATGGCACCCTCCGTTCAGCCGATGCCCGCAAAGCGCGCCGCACCGCGCGGCAAACCGAAAGATCGGCTGTCGCGGGCGGAAAAGGCGGAAGTGACACGCACCCGATTGTTCGACGCCGCTGTCGCGATCGTTGGCGAGTCGGGCTATGCGGCGACATCCGTCGCGCTGATCACGGCGCGGGCAGAGGTCGCTCAGGGTACTTTCTACAACTACTTCGAATCCCGCCAGGATCTGCTCGACCAGTTGCTGCCCGCGATCAGCGACGGGATGCACGACCTGGTGCGGAAAAGGGTTCTTGCGGCCGCGGACGACGCGCTCGCCCGCGAACGGGCGCGCATCAGCGCCTTCTTCGAGTTTCTGGAGGAGGCGCCGCATCTGTTCAAGATCCTCAGCGAGGGTCCAGTGCAGGCGCCGCTGGGGTTCGCCAGACATATGGAAAAGCAGACGGCGAGCTACCGCCGCGCGCTGGCCTACGAATTGAGGCGCGGCAATCTGGTGATCACCTCGGCCGACGAGCTGGAGGTCGTGGCGCAGATGCTTCTGTCCTCGCGCGAATATCTCAGCGCGCGGTTCTGTTTTGTCGACGGCCGGTTCGTCCGACCCCCGGCGTTCGTCGTCGACACCTACATGAAGATGGTCGCGGGAACGGTATTCAAGACATGAAGGCTATGCTCAGCAAGGTTCCCGGCGGACCCGAAACGCTGGTGATCGAGGAGATCGCCGAGCCGGTTCCCGGCCCCGGACAGCTCCTGGTTAGAGTAGCGGCGGTGGGAGCCAACTTTCCGGACTCGCTGATCATTTCCGACCGGTATCAGTTTCGACCTGCGCGTCCTTTTTCTCCGGGCGGGGAACTGTCCGGGACGGTCGAGGCTGTGGGTGATGGCGTCACGGGCTTTGTTCCGGGCGACCGCGTGCTGGCGATGACGATCTGGGGCGCGCTGGCGGAGAAGGTGACGGTCGACGCATGGCGATGCGCGTGCATTCCCGACGACATGCCCTTCGACGAGGCGGCGGCGTTCCTGCTCACCTATGGCACGTCCTACCACGCTCTGGTGGATCGCGCGCATCTGAAGGCCGGTGAAACGCTGCTCGTGCTTGGCGCGGCGGGTGGAGTGGGCCTCGCCGCCGTGGAGATCGGCAAGGCGCTGGGTGCCCGGGTGGTCGCCGCGGCGTCGAGCCGGCAGAAGGTGGAACTGGCGCAAAGGCTGGGGGCTGATGAAGTCGTCGTCTACGATCCGCGGCTGGCGGAAGGCGAAGGGCAGAGGGTGCTCGCGGCCGAGTTCAAGAAGGCCTGCGGCGCGCAGGGCGCGGACGTGATCATGGACCCGGTCGGCGGGGCCTATTCGGAGCCTGCGCTGCGCAGCATCGCCTGGCTCGGTCGCTTGCTCGTGGTCGGATTCCCCGCAGGCATCGCGAAGATTCCGCTCAACCTGCCGCTGCTCAAGGGTTGCGACGTGCTCGGCATCTTCTGGGGCTCAGCCATGGAACGCGACGCGGTGCGCCATCGCGAGGCGCTGGCCGAACTGTTCGGCCTCTACAGCCAGGGCGCGGTTAAGCCGGTGATATCGGCGCGGTACCCGTTCGAACGGGGCGCGGACGCCATCATCGAACTGTCGGCTCGACGGGCCAGCGGCAAGATCGTGGTCACCGTTCCATGAAGTGGCGGTGAGAAGGCTGCTACAAGTAACATCGGTGCGGGGCCGTCAGTCGGGCCCCTTGAAATAGTCCGGCTTGCCTGTCGTCCAGGTCTCGCCCCAGAGCTGGCTGCCGCCGTCGACCGTCAGCAACTCGCCGGTGATGTATTTGCCGGACGGTGCGCTGAGGTAGACGCTCGCTTCCGCGATGTCCCAAGCATCTCCGGCGCGCATCATCGGGTTGGAGCGTGGGTAAGTGTTGCGGGCCTCCTGCGTATAGACCTTCCAGCCTTCCGTCTCGATCGCGCCGGGCGCCACGCAGTTCACGCGGATACCGAGGGGTGCCCATTCCACCGCCACGCTGCGCGTCAGGCCGATGACGCCGGCGCGCGCCGCGACCGAATGCGCGACCCCGTAGAGCCCGTGTGTCGTGACCACCACGATGTTGACGATGCTGCCCGGCGTGCCGGCGTCGCGCCACTTGCGCGCGGCTGCCTGCATCATGAACCATGTGCCGTTGAGGTTGGTGTTGATGACGGCGTTCCAGCCCTTCACGCTGAAATCGATGGCCGGCTGCGGGAACTGGCCGCCGGCGCTGTTGACCAGAACGTCGACGTGGCCGCGTTCCTGCCATACGCGGTCGCAGAAGGCTGCCACGCTGTCCGGCTCGCGGATATCGACCGTCGCGCCGCTGCACGAGAGGCCATGCGCCGTGATGCGATCGACGACGTCGGCGATCTTGCCCTCGCTGCGCCCGGCGACGATCACATGCGCGCCAAGCCGCGCGAAAAGCCATGCGGTCGCCTTGCCGATGCCGCCTGCACCTCCGGAAACGACTACGACCTTTCCGGCAAAGGTCCCTGGTGCATACACCGTAGGGTGGCCGGCGAGGTCGTCGTCGGAAAAGCCGAAGCTCTCTGCGGCTTCCCCGCTCATCGCTCCATGCCCTTCAGAAGCTCGCCGGCGATGATCATCTTGCGCACCTCGGTGGTGCCCGCGCCGATCTCCATGAGCTTGGTGGAGCGGAACAGGCGGTTGATCTCGGACTCCCAAATGTAACCGGTGCCGCCGTGGACCTGAACGGCGAGGTCAAGCACTTTGTGGGTGGCCTCGGCGGCATACATCACCGAGGCGGCGGTCAGCATGTGGATGTCGCCGCGTCCGCCTTCGCCGATCTCCAGCGGAGCCGCGTCCGCCAGCACACGGTAGGTGAAGCTGCGCGCCGTCTCGACCTGCACATACATGTCGGCGAGCATCGCCTGCACCATCTGGAACGAGCCGATCGGCTTGCCGAACTGCCGGCGCGTCCTGGCGTAGTCCACCGACAGTTCGAGGGCGCGCTCGGCCACGCCGAGGCAGAGGGGTGCGATCATCGCCCGCTCCAGGTCGAGCCCGCCCATGACCACGGCCACGCCGCGGTTTTCGCCGCCGACGAGGTTTTCGGCCGGAACACGGCAGTCCTGGAAAAGCAGTTCGCCCGTCTGGCTTCCCCGATAGCCCATCTTCTTCAGCTTCTGCGCGACGCTGAAGCCGGGCGTGTCCTTCTCGACGATGAAGGCGGAGATTCCGTGCGGGCCCTTTTCTCGGTCCGTCTTGGCGTACACCAGAAGCACGTCGGCGACGGGACCGTTGGTGATATAGATCTTGCTGCCGTTGAGCACGTAATGATCGCCGTCGCGGCGGGCGGTGGTGCGCATCGACCCCAACGCGTCGGATCCCGCGCCCGGTTCGGTCAGCCCGAGTGCGCCGATCTTGCGGCCGGCGCACATGTCGGGCAGGTAGCGCTGCCGCTGCTCCTCGCTGCCGTTGCGGTAGATGTTGTTGGCGCACAGGTTGTCATGCGCCACCCAGGCCAGCGCCATCGCGTGGTTCCAGCGCGCGAAGCCCTGCAGGACGAGACCGGCCGCCACCAGATCAAGCCCGGCGCCGCCGTATTCTTCAGGGATCGTTATGCCGAAAAACCCGTTCTCGCCGATCTTGGGAAAGACGTCGTCGGGCCACCATTCCTCGGCGTCCATGCGGTCCGAAAGGTGATAGAATTCGTTGCGCGCGAAGCGGTCGGCGTTGTCCAGAATCATGCGCTGCTCGGCGTCGAGATCGAATTGCGAACCCGTCCGGCCGCTGCGCCCGGAGATGTCGTCCATTCGCCTCTTCCTTCCGCACGAACCAGCGTCTCTGCGCTCTAATGAGATGATTTCATCATCAGATGAAGTGGAGATTGTCAACCGTAAGTCCGGCTATTTCAGGGCATAGCCTCTTTCCGCAGGCGATGCCGACAGATATCGTTCTTGGGTGCTGTTGACATTAGTGATGAACTCAATTCATTTAGGTGGATCATTCGCCAAGCCGAGGACATTGTGCAGGAGCCGGTCATCGTCGAGCGCCGCGGTGCGGCCCTGTGGATCACTATCGACCGCGAAGCGCGGCGCAACGCGCTCAACGAGGCCGTAGCGCAGGGCATTTGCCAGGCGCTGGACGTGGCCGAGGCCGACCGCGAGATCCGCGCGGTGGTGCTGACCGGCGCGGGCGACAAAGCGTTCTGTGCGGGCGGCGACCTGCAGCTACAGGCGGACGGAACTCCGTTCACCATCGATTCCGCCGACCCACGTCACTACGTCGCTCGTCTGCTGCGCCGAATGGACGCCTGCCGGCTTCCGCTCGTCGCCCGGGTTAACGGCCATGCACTGGCGGGCGGCTTTGGATTGCTTTGCGCCTGCGACCTAGTCGTCGCTCGCGAGGACGCGCTGGTCGGCGTGACCGAGGTCAAGGTCGGCCTGTTTCCCATGATGATCCTGCCCCACCTTTTGCGGACGGTTCCCTATCGCCTGCTGATGGAATTCTGCTTGACCGGGGAGCCGGTAAGCGCCCGCGTTGCGGCGGAGGAGAAGATCATCAACTACGCCGTGCCGGCCACGGAACTGGATACCAAGCTCGACTGGTTGTTGGGTCGCGTGGTCGACAAGTCCCCGACCGGCATCCGGCTCGGTAAGCAGGCGCTGACCAAAATACGCGAGATGTCCACCGACAGCGCGCTCGAATACGCGCAGTTCATGCTGGCCAACATGGCGCGCACTAACGACGCCCGTGAAGGGTTTGCCGCCTTCAACGAAAAGCGTGCCCCGCGATGGACGGCGGACTGAGCGCCATGGACCGCATCGTTCGCATCGGCTGCGGCGCCGGCTTCTGGGGCGACAGCCCGGAAGGGCCGGCCCAACTCGTCCGCTCCGGTCGGATCGACTACCTCGTCATGGACTATCTGGCCGAGATCACCATGTCGATCCTGACGCGCATGAAGGCCAAGCGCCCGGACCTCGGCTACGCGACCGACTTCGTCACCATGGTGATGAAGCCGCTGGCGCGCGAAATCGCCGACAAGCGCATCCGCGTGGTCACGAATGCGGGCGGCGTCAATCCGCAGGCCTGCCGCGATGCGCTGCTCGCGGTCTTTCGCGATACCGGGGTCGACCTGAAGGTGGCGGTGGTGCTCGGCGATGATCTGGCGGCCTCGGCCAACCGCTACCGGGCCGAAGGCGTGCGCGAGATGTTTTCCGGCGCGCCTATGCCGGAACGACTGGCGAGCGTGAACGCCTACCTCGGCGCCTTTCCGATCGCCGCCGCGCTCGACGCCGGCGCCGACGTCGTCATCACGGGTCGCGCCGTCGATTCGGCGGTGGTGCTGGGGCCGCTGATCCACGAGTTCGGCTGGCGGCCAACGGACTACGACCTGCTCTCGGCCGGCAGCCTGGCAGGACATGTCGTGGAGTGCGGCGCGCAGGCGACCGGCGGTATCTTCACCGACTGGCGCGACGTCGGTGGCTGGGACGACATGGGCTTCCCGATCGCCGAATGCGCGGCTGACGGCAGCTTCGTCGTCACCAAGCCCGAAGGCACCGGTGGGCTGGTGTCGACCCGCACTGTGGCGGAACAGGTCGTTTATGAAGTCGGCGACCCGACGCGTTACATCCTCCCGGACGTGACCGCCGACTGGAGCGCGGTCCGGCTCGAACAGGTCGGGCCGGATCGCGTCCGCGTCAGCGGGGCGAGAGGGCTTCCACCGACCGACAGTTACAAGGTGAGTGCGACTTATGGCGACGGCTACCGCGCGAGCGTCACCATGATGATCGCCGGCCGCGAGGCTGCCGCCAAGGCGCGCGCGACAGGCGAGGCGATCCTGAGGCGCTCGGAACGGCTGATGACGCAGGCAGGTTTTGCGGGCTTTGCCGAGACCTCGATCGAGATCCTTGGCGCGGAATCGAACTACGGAGCGCAGTCGCGCGCGCCTGCGGCGCGCGAGGTGGTGCTGAAGATCGGCGTTCGCCATCCGAGCAAGGATGCGCTGGCGATCTTCGCGCGAGAAATCTACCCGGCCGCCACCGCGATGGCGCAGGGCCTCACCGGGTTTGCGGGCGGTCGCCCCGAGCCGCAGGCGGTCATCCGGCTCTTTTCGTTTCTGACACCCAAGAAGGATGTCGCGACCAGCGTCGACATCGACGGCGAGAGCCGCAATATCGAGCCGTTCATCCCGAACGAGGAAGCCGCTTTTGTTGGCGCGACGTCTGGGGTCATCGATGCTGACGTTGCCGGAAAGTCGCTAGCCTCAGTCCCCCTCATCGCGCTGGCCCACGGCCGCAGCGGCGACAAGGGCGACATCGGCAATATCGGGGTGCTGGCGCGGGAGGCTGAATATCTGCCCTGGATTCGCCGCAGCCTGACCGAAGCCGCGGTCGGCAATTACTTCGCCCATTTCGCGCGCGGAAAAATCGTCCGCTACGAGTGGCCGGGGCTCTCCGGCCGCAATTTCCTGCTGCACGAAGGCCTGGGCGGCGGCGGCATCGCTTCGCTTCGTCACGACCCGCAGGGCAAGGCGCTGGCGCAGATTCTGATGGATATTCCGGTCGAAGTTCCGGCCGAGTGGCTCGACGACGGCGGGCCGCTTGTTGGCTGGCGGCGCGAGGCGGCTGCATGACCGCGCCGCTGTTTGCCAAGGTGCTGGTCGCCAATCGCGGCGAGATCGCCTGCCGCGTGATGCGCACGTTGGATGCCATGGGCATCGCCTCGGTCGCGATCCACCATCGCGTCGAGGCCGGCGCGCGCCACGTAAGGATGGCCGGCGAGGCGGTGGAGATCGCCGGCGACACGCCGGTCGCCGCCCATCTCGACATCGGCCAGATCATCGCCGCCGCGAAGAAGACGGGCGCCGACGCCATCCATCCGGGCTACGGGTTCCTGTCCGAGAATGCGCGCTTCGCCGCCGCAGTGGCAGAGGCAGGCATCACCTTCATAGGGCCGGATGCCGAGACGATCGCCTTGATGGGTGACAAGATTTCGGCGCGCAACTTTGCCGAGGCGCACGGCGTCGCGGT
>JAEUMA010000282.1 GCA_016793565.1 Rhizobiaceae bacterium | reverse complement strand
GAGGCCATCCTCGGCTCCGGCAACGACCAGGTGATCGGCTCCGGCGGCAACGACACCATCTCCGGCGGCGGCGGCAGCGACACCATCTCCGGCGGCGATGGCGACGACTCCATCTCCGGCGGCGCGGGTGACGACTTCCTCAACGGCGGCGACGGCGACGACTTCATCGCCGGCGGCTCCGGCGACGACATCATCCAGGGCGGTTCGGGCGACGACACCATCCTGGGCGGGTCGGGCGACGACACCATCGACGACGCGGCCGGCAACGACTCCATCGACGCCGGCGCCGGCAACGACACCGTCAACGACGTCGCCACCGCCGACACCATCAACATGGGTACCGGCGACGACGTCCTCAACCTCATCGGCTCGAACAGCGTTCAGGCCGGCGAGAACCAGATCATCGACGGCGGTTCCGGCGATGACGTGCTCAACGTCGTCGGCATCGGCGCCACCACGATCATCGACCAGTCGGACGGCTCCGTCGCCGGCTTCGAGACCGTCAATATCGACGGCTACCGTGGAGCTGCTGGAACCGAGGTCACCTTCATCGTCGACCGCGCGGCGTTCATGGGCACCGCCGACGTCAATTTCTATGTCGGCAGCGGCTACGACAACAATGATGCGTTCGTCGCCGAAGGCAACGAGAACTCGAACGACTCGGTCAGCGTCAGCGGGCTCGACTTCAACGACTACAGCCACGCAAGCTTCGGTGTGAAGGGCGGCACGGGCGTGTTCGGTAATCTGATCGCGGTCGACGGCCTGTCGGGCAACGACACAGTCAGCGCCAGCACCGGCCCCGACGACAATCTGGGCGAGATCCTGATCGGCGGGCTCGGCAACGACGTGCTCGACGGCGGCGACCGTCGCTCAGAATCCGGCGGCGATCAAACCTTCGGCCACATGCTCTTCGGCGGCCGCGGCGACGACACGATCAGCGGCAGCGAGGGCAGCGACCTGTTCCATGGCGGTTATGGGAACGACACCCACAACATGCTGGAGACCAGCGGCGGCGACCTCATCGACGACGGGGAAGACTACTTCGTGTTCGACTTTGACGGCGACGACAACAGGCCGAATGCCGCCGCCAGCGCCAATGTCGAGGACGGCGACGGTTTCGACACCGTCACCGGCTTCACCGTCGGCGAGGACACGCTGGTGCTGCTGATGAGCGAGAGCGGCGGCGACAACTCGATGGCGGGCTATCTCCAGAACCCCGGCTCGAAGATCGTCTTCGCGGCCGACGCCAGCGGTGTCGTCGACGTCCAGTTCCTTCTCGACGTCGACGGCAACGGTACGGCCGACGCCGGCATCACCTTCAACGACTTCTTCAAGGTTGGAGATGCCTTCACGACCAATGCCGACTTCGACGACCTCAACGGCGGTGCGCCCGCGGTCACTCTGACCGGCGGCAATACCACCGACGGCCTGCAGGCCGGCGAGACGATCACCGTCACCGGTCTGGTCGATCCTCAGTTCGGCGGACTGCTGGGCTTGGTTTCCTACGGCATGACGTTCCAGAACGAGATCAATCCCTTCGAGGGGCGCGCCTACGATCCGCTCGGTGAAGGTTTCGCTCACTGGGCATAAGCCGCAGCGGAAGTAAGACATGCGAGAGGCCGCCTTCGGGCGGCCTCTTTGCGTCGGCAAACGCCGTCGACGTGACAGACGGGCTCAGTCGGTCAGCCGGCCGCCGCTGTGTCCCATCCGCATCCGCCCGGCATACATGCTCGGCGAGCGCTTGCCGGGCAGGTTGGCTTCGAGCACGAGCTGTTCGACGAAGCCCTGGTTGACCTCGAACTCAATGCACTGGTCGAGCTTGTCGACGATCCAGACCGCGTAGCCCTCGCGGCTTTTCGCGTAGTAGCCGGAATCGTCGGTTGGAAAGATCGCCTGCGGCCGGGCCGGTATCAGCATGATCTTCGGCTTGGGGAAGTCGTAGGCATGGCCCTCGAAGGCGTAGCCGAAGATGACGCCCGAACTCATTTCCGGCTTCGGATTGCCGGGATTGATATCCATGCCGCCGAGCATGACCATGTAATCGCGCATCTTGGTGTCTAGGAACACATAGGAACTGGGCACTTTCGTAAAGTACTTGCTGAAATTCGCCTGAAGGAAGGCCAGGAAATCGTCTTCGGAATCGCTTTCGGCCCTCAGCCGCGCGCCGATGACCGCGAGTTCGTCCTTATAGACCCCGGTAACGATCTCCGGCGGCGCCGGCGAAGTCTTGCGCCGGCTCCAATCGCCGGCTCGCGGCGCGTAGCCGGCCTGCAAGGTCGTCTCGGCCGGCTCTTCGCCGCCCCCCCAAGGGGCGTCCTCTTCGGTCGTGCGTGGAAGGCCCTGTAGGCCGTATAGGCGGACCTGCGTCGGGTTGAAGGCTCCATGCGGATCGCGCGTGGTGTAGGTCGGGCGATGATAGTCGTCGGACATCTCGATGCTCCCTCCGTGAAAACGCTACAGAATCTCCCGCCAACGAAAATTCTCGTCGAATTGGACGGCAAGGCCGTGGTCGATGTGCCCGCCCGCCTCAACAATGGCGTAGGCGGCCTGCGAGAAACCGAGCGCATCGGGATCGAGCAGCGGCCATGCCCGTGCGAGAGCCAGCGCCACGTCGTCGCGGGCGGCGGTGAGCGCGCTCTTGAAGCGGAAGGGGCTGGCGCGATAGGCGCGGTTCGTCAGTTCGGATATGCGCCGCAGGGCGCGCTCGTCCAGGCTGCGCGGATCGACGGCGAGCAGCCTTTCGTCGGCCAAGCCTTCTCTCACCAGCCGGGCGTGATAGGCGTCCACCATGGTGTCGAAGACCGCGCCCGTGAAAGGACGTGAGCGGTCGTGCACCTCGCCGGTCACCTCCGACAGCCGCCGCGCATTGCTCGCCAGCCGGATCTGGCGATCTCCGGAAAGCTCGGCGATGCGGTTGAGTTCGTTGAGGACCATCAGGTTGCCCTGCGTGTGGCGCAGAAGCCGGTCTATGCCGCTGTCGAAATGCAGGAAGGAGAGCAGCGAGATCAGGTCCGCGCTGGCCTCGTGGAAGGGTGCGTAGTCCTCCGGCAAGGCGCTTTCGCCGGGTGTGCCGATCTGGGAGAACAGGATCGCGTGCCCCACCTCATGCGCGATCACGTCGAAGTTCAACGCATACGGATAGGACTGGCCGTCCTGTCCGCGGTCGAGGCCGAGTTCGAG
>JAEUMA010000256.1 GCA_016793565.1 Rhizobiaceae bacterium | reverse complement strand
CGAATCCTGGTCGGTCTGGTTCTCGCGCAGTTCAGCCGAGGGAGCCTTGTCGATGATGTTGTGCGGTATGACCTCGCCCGACGGGCCGAGCGCGCCCGGCGGAACCTGGCCGTTGCGCCAGCGCGACAACGCGTAGACCTGCATCTTGTAGAGGTCCTTGATCGGATTGAACCCGCCGTTCATGTCGCCGTAAAGCGTGGCATATCCTACCGACATCTCGCTCTTGTTGCCGGTGGTCACCACCATCGAGCCGAACTTGTTGGAGATGGCCATCAGGATGGTGCCGCGGGCGCGGCTCTGCAGGTTCTCCTCCGTGATGCCCGGCTCGGTGCCTTCGAACAGCGGCGAAAGCGCCCGCATGAAACCTTCGACCGGATCGAAGATCGGCACGACGTCGTAGCGACAGCCGAGCGCCCTGGCGCAGGCCTCGGCGTCGGCGAGCGAGTCCTTCGAGGTGTAGCGATACGGCATCATCACCGCCCGCAGCCGCTCCTCGCCGAGGGCATCGACGGCGAGCGCGGCGCAGATGGCCGAATCGATACCGCCGGAGAGGCCGAGCACGACATCCTTGAAGCCGTTCTTGTTGACGTAGTCGCGCAGGCCCAGCATGCAGGCGCGATAGTCGGCCTCGTCCTTGTCGGGGATCCGCGACATCGGTCCCGTCGCGCACTCCCAGCCCTCGCCGTCGGGCGCCCGCTTCCAGGTGGTGACGGCCAGCGTCTCCTCGAACTGGCTCATCTGGAAGGCACGGGTCTTGTCGGCGCCGATGGCGACCGACGCGCCGTCGAACACCCGTTCGTCCTGCCCGCCCCTCTGGTTGGCGTAGATCACGGGCAGGCCCGACTCGATGACCTGCCGCAGCACGACCTGATGGCGCACGTCGACCTTGCCGCGGTAATAGGGCGAACCGTTCGGCACCAGCAGCAGTTCCGCACCGCTTTCGGCCAGCGTCTCGCAAACGCCAAGGTCGCCCCAGATGTCCTCGCAGATCGGGATGCCCAGCCGCACACCGCGGAAGCTGATCGGCCCGCCGATCTCCGGCCCCGCCTGAAACACGCGCTTTTCGTCGAACTCGCCATAGTTCGGCAAGTCCACCTTGTAGCGCTCCGCCACCACGCGGCCGCCGTCCACCAGAACGATCGAATTATGCAGTCCGCTGTTGCGGCGCAGCGGCACGCCGATGACAGCGCCGGGGCCGCCGTCAGACGTATCGGCGGCGAAGTCGGCGACGGCCTTTTCGCAGGCCGCCAGGAAGGCCGGCTTCAGCACCAGGTCTTCCGGCGGATATCCAGCCAGGAAGAGTTCGGTGAACAACACCAGATCGGCTCCCTGGCGGGCAGCGTCCGCCCTCGCCTCCCGCGCTTTCGCCAGGTTGCCGGCGACATCGCCGACAATGGGGTTCAACTGGGCGATGGCAATACGAAGAACGGAGGGCGCGGTCATGCTTGCGATGTAGCGTGCGCGGGGTCTTCGCGCAACGCGCCGACCCATGGGATAGCCGCGCGTCAATCTTCCGCGTAGGCCTGCAACTCGGCGGCCGGCCTGTTGGCGCCGATCGACATCGCCAGAATCCGGGAGATGTGCATGCGCGGAAGCCGCGTCTCCTGTGCCCACGTGTTGATCTGGACCTGCACCTTCTCCAGGTCGCGCTTCGAGGTCGGCGTATCGGCGATATCCAGGCCGCAATCGCGCAGGGCAGCCACCATGTCGCCCGACAGGATGAAGGCGTCCCAGCCGACCCAGCGCAGGAAGTACTGTCCCGTAT
>JAEUMA010000242.1 GCA_016793565.1 Rhizobiaceae bacterium | reverse complement strand
GCAAACCCCGGCGCTTTACTTCACGAACCTGATCTCGGCGCGGCCCCTGATGGGACCGGCGGGTCCGGGACCGCTCGCCGCGGTCATCAACGCGGCGGCGGCCAACAAGCCGCGCTTCGACAGGATGAGCGCCTTCTTCGGAGCGATCGGAACGGAGCACACTTCGGGGATCTGGCACGACCCTCACAATATGCCGCAGCCCCCGAAGGCTCGCGCGCGCCCGGTCGTCGAGGCCAAGGCCTCTGTCGCGATGCAGGACTACTAATCATGCTCGTCCTGGATCACGATCGCGCTGGCGGCTACTGGGGCTCGGTCTACGTCTTCACTGCGCTGAAGGGCCTGCAGGTCATTATCGACGGTCCCGTCGGCTGTGAGAACCTGCCGGTCACCTCGGTCCTTCACTACACGGACGCGCTGCCGCCGCACGAACTGCCGATCGTCGTGACCGGCCTTGCCGAGGAAGAGCTCGGCCAGAAGGGCACGGAGCAGGCGATGAAGCGCGCCCATGCGACGCTCGACCCGTCGAAGCCCAGCGTCGTGGTGACAGGTTCGATCGCCGAGATGATAGGCGGTGGTGTGACGCCCGAGGGAACACGCATCATGCGATTTCTTCCCCGGACCATCGACGAGGACCAATGGCAGAGCGCCGACAGGGCGCTGGCCTGGCTGTGGAAAGAATTCGGCCCGAAGTCGAAAAAGCCGAAGAAGGCGGTGGCGCCCGCAGAAGGGGCAAAGCCCCGCGTCAACATCATCGGGCCGATCTATGGCACCTTCAACATGCCGTCCGATCTGGCCGAGATTCGTAGGCTGGTCGAAGGGATCGGATGCGAGGTCAATCTCGTATTCCCATTGGGCGTCGACATCGCCGATGTCGGCCGCCTGGCGGATGCGGAGGTCAATATCTGCCTCTATCGCGAGTTTGGTCGCAAGCTCTGCGAGGCGCTGGACAAGCCCTACCTCCAGGCGCCGATCGGCCTGCACTCCACCACCGCTTTCCTCGAGAAGCTCGGCGAACTGACCGGCCTCGATCCGCAGCCATTCATCGCGCGCGAGAAGCTCACGACGATCAAGCCGCTCTGGGATCTCTGGCGGTCGGTGACGCAGGACTTCTATGCGACGGCGAGTTTCGGCGTCGTCGCCAGCGAGACGTATGCGCGCGGCCTGCGCAACTTCCTCGAAAGCGAGATGGGATTTCCCTGCGCCTTCGCCTTCGCCCGGCGCGCAGGAGAAAAGACCGACAACGACCAGGTTCGTGCCGCGGTGAAGCAGAAGCAGCCGCTGATCCTGTTTGGCTCCTTCAACGAACGGATGTACTCGACAGAAGCAGGCGGACGCTCCTCCTACATTCCCGCCTCGTTCCCCGGCGCCATCATCCGGCGGCACACCGGGACCCCGTTCATGGGCTATGCCGGCGCCACATACATCGTCCAGGAGGTCTGCAACGGGCTGTTCGACGCGCTGTTCAGAATGCTTCCGCTTGGCCAGGAGCTCGACAGTGTCGATGCAACTCCGGCGCGGCTGCATCACGAATTGCCGTGGGATACGGACGCCCTCGAACTGATGGACGAGGCGGTGGCCGGGCAGCCGGTCCTGGTCAGGATCTCAGCTGCGAAGCGGATACGCGACCGGGTGGAGCATCTCGCGCGGGCCGCTGGCGAAGAACGGATCGACGCTGCTCGGGTGACGCGCGCGTTGGCGACGGAGCTTCAGCGCGCATGACCTGCGGTGCTGCGAAATGCGGAGGAGGAAAAGATGACCAGCATTGATGCCGGGAAGACAGACCTTTCGAGGGACCGTCGGCGATCAGACCTGCGCGCCGTCCGTCTGCTCTTCTGCTGCGCCTATCCGTTCTGCCTGGCGATCGCCATCTTCGAACGGTTTGTCCGCAAGCCGCGCGGTGAAATCGCTTCCTACCGGCCGACGCGGTCTGTTTTCGCCGAGGCACGCGCTTCGGCGGCCAGCATCATTCCGTTTGCCTTCCGGTAGGCTTCCGAGTTCCGGGCCGAAATGCCTGGGAGACGCCGAAGCGCCGAGCGCGGAGGCAAACACGCTTCACGGCTATCCGTGAGGCATCTGGCCGAAAGGCCAAAACGATGGAGGTAGAAATGGCTGCGAATGAAGGGTCCCTATCGGGCCTCTCGGAAGCGGAAGCCAGGGAATTCCACTCCGTCTTCATGACTAGCTTCTTGATCTTCGTGGTGGTCGCGGCAATCGCCCACATCCTGGCCTGGATGTGGCGCCCGTGGCTTCCCGGACCGAGCGGCTACGCATCGCTCGACGATGGCATCGCCCACGTCGGCGCCCTTGTGTCCATGCTGACTTAGGGAGAAGGCAAATGTGGAGACTTTGGCTTCTGTTCGATCCGCGCAGGACGCTGATCGCACTGTTCACGTTCCTGTTTGTGCTGGCGCTGGTGATTCATTTCATCCTGCTCAGCACCAACCGGTTCAACTGGCTCGAGGGTCCGGCGCCTGCGGTGCCTGCGGCATCTCTGGTCATCGAGCAGACGACGAACGTAGGCTGACGCTTCGTCAGGCGATGTTCGTCACGACAGTGACGCGGGCGGTTCGAAACGATACCGCCCGCGCCTTCGACGGGGACCGCGCGGCAAGCGGGTTCCCAGAAGTTCGTCCGGGAGGTCGGCAACATGGCGATGCTCAGTTTTGAACGCAAATACCGGGTCAGGGGAGGAACGCTCTTGGGCGGCGACCTCTTCGACTTCTGGGTCGGTCCGTTCTATGTCGGCTTCTTCGGCGTAACGACGATTTTCTTCGCGAGCCTCGGCATCGCGCTGATCGCCTACGGCGCGGCGCTGGGTCCGACCTGGAACCTCTGGCAGATCAGCATCAATCCGCCGGCCGAAGAATATGGTCTCAGCTTCGCGCCTCTGAAGCAGGGCGGCCTGTGGCAGGTCATCACCATCTGCGCGCTCGGAGCCTTCTGCTCGTGGGCGCTCAGGCAGGCCGAGATCGCTAGAAAGCTCGGTATGGGCATGCATATTCCGTGGGCCTTCAGCTTCGCCATTCTAGCCTATTTCACGCTGGTGGTCATCCGCCCCGTACTGCTCGGCGCCTGGTCCAACGCCTTTCCCTACGGGATCATCACCCATCTCGATTGGGTATCGAACACCGGCTACCAGTACGGCAACTTCCATTACAATCCGGTCCACATGATCGCCGTGTCGTTCTTCTTCACGAACTGCTTGGCGCTGGCGCTGCATGGATCGCTGATCCTGTCGGCCACCAATCCGCGCAAG
>JAEUMA010000198.1 GCA_016793565.1 Rhizobiaceae bacterium | reverse complement strand
GGCGAAGCGGAAGCGCCGGCGCCCGAAATCCCGTCCTCGACCGCCGGACAGAACGAGGCAGAAGGGCAGCCGCCCGCCGAGCAGGCCGCGAAGCCGGCCGAAAATCAGGCTTCGTCGTCCGCGCCTCCTGCGCCGGGCCATTGGAGCCCGACGATCCTCTACAAGCCGGTAGCGGTAGCAGCCGGCCGCATCGACGCGATGGGCTACGAGGTTTCGCTTGCCGGGCTCAACGTCGTGGCCGCGGACGAATCCTGCGAGTATGAGGGCAAAAGCTGGGATTGCGGCCTGCGCGCTCGCACAGCGTTCCGTTCGTTCCTGAGAGGCAGGGCGCCCACCTGCACCGTGCCGCCGCAACCCACAGGGGAACCCGTCGTGGCCGAGTGCCATGTCGGCAACGACGATATCGGCGCATGGCTGGTCGAGAACGGCTGGGCTCGCGCGCTCGCCGGCGGCCCCTATGTGGAGGCCGGCGAACTGGCCGAAAAAGAGCGTCGTGGCATCTTCGGCCCGGCTCCCGACACCAGCCTGCCGGCGCCCTCGCAACAGCAGCCGTCTCTGCTCGGCGATGTCGGCGCGCCGTCCAGTGGCGGCGACGATCTGCCCGAACCGGCGGAGGATGCGCCCGCGATCCTGCCGGGCGCGTTTCCTCCGGCGCCTAAGCCAATTGCCCAGCCAGGGACTGCGCAATGAGTGCGCGGGTCTCGGCCACGCCGTAGAGCGCGACGAAGGAGCCGAAGCGCGGTCCGCGTTCCTGGCCGAGCAGCACTTCGTAGATCATCTGGAAGAAGGCCACCGATACGCCGGGACCGCCTTCCGGCGACTGCTTGGCGTGGTCCTGGTAACGCCCGATGCGGCGCGCCGCGTTGAGCGCCGCGTTCTGGATCGACTCGCCGTCGGCGCCCGCCGGCAGCTGCTCCAACGACTGCGACAGCGCCGCAAGCGCCTCGCGCTCTTCGGCGTCCGGCTCGCGGTAGACCTTCGAAGGCTTTACGAAATCGTCGAAATAGCGGATCGCGTAGCCCGCCAGCCTGTCGAGTTCGGGGTGCGTCTGCGCCGTCACGCCGGGAGCGTGGCGCGAGATGAACCCCCACAGCACCGACTTGTCGTGCGCGTTCGATGCGCTCACCAGATTGAGCAACAAGCCGAAGGAGACAGGCAGCTCGATCGCAGGCGGATTGCCGGAATGGATGTGCCAGACGGGATTGCCGAGCCTCTCCTTCCAGCCCTGGCGCTGGTAGGCAGCGAGGAACTGGTAGTATTCGTCGACGGCGCGGGGGATAACGTCGAAATAGAGCTTCTTCGCCTGTCTCGGCCGCTGGAACATGTAGAGCGCGAGGCTTTCGGTCGGCGCATAGGTCAGCCACTCGTCGATGGTGAGCCCGTTGCCCTTCGACTTCGAGATCTTCTGGCCGTGCTCGTCCAGGAACAGTTCGTAGACGAAATGCTCCGGCGCGCGGCCGCCCAGGATCACACAGATGCGATCATAGATGGGCGCGTTGGTCTGATGGTCCTTGCCGAACATCTCGAAGTCGACGCCGAGTGCCGCCCAGCGCATGCCGAAGTCCGGCTTCCACTGCAGCTTCACCGCGCCGCCGGTGACCGGAAGCGTCGTCTCCACCCCGTTGTCGTCGTCGAAGGTGATGGTGCCGGCCTCGGCGTCGACTTTCTTCATCGGCACGTAGAGAACGCGGCCGCTCTTCGGGGAGATCGGCAAGAAGGGGCTGTAGGTCGCCTGCCGCTCCTCGCCGAGCGTCGGCAGCATCACTTTCATGATGGCGTCATACTTCACGGCGGCGCGCAGCAGCACCTCGTCGAACCGGCCGGATTTGTAGTAGTCCGTCGCGCTGGCGAATTCGTAGTCGAAGCCGAACGTATCGAGAAACCTGCGCAGCATCGCGTTGTTATGATCGCCGAAGCTCGCATAGCCACCGCCGAACGGATTGGGCACGGAGGTCAACGGCTGGTGCAGATAGGGCTCGAGCGCGGCGCGATCCGGAACGTTGTCGGGAATCTTACGCATGCCGTCCATGTCGTCGGAGAAGCACAGCAGCTTGGTCGGCACCTTGTCGCCGGTCAGCACGCGGAACGCGTGCCGCACCATGGTGGTGCGCGCAACCTCGCCGAACGTGCCGATATGCGGCAGACCCGACGGCCCGTAGCCCGTCTCGAACAGCACCGTTTCGGGATAGGCCGCTCCCGCATAGCGCGCGATGATTTTCCGCGCCTCCTCGAACGGCCAGGCCTTGCTCTCGGCGGCCGCGGCCAGCATGGCGGGATCAAGATCGATGGCGTTTGCGCTTGTCATGGTCAGCATTTCCGGTGCGGTCCGACCTTCGATGGCCGGCCGCGACTGCTCTATGCGGGGCTCGCCGGTGCGTCAACGATGCCGGCGAACTTTCGGCCTCAGAAGAAGCTGAGCGGAAAATAACGCAGGTAGAGCTCCTCGAAGCCGCCGTCCTGAGACATCGCCTGCAGGGCGTAGTTGAAAGCCGCGACCATCTCGGCGTCGTCTTTGCGTGCCGCGATCGTCAGGCCGACGCCGAAATAGTCCGTGTCGAGATAGGGGCCGCCGGCGAAACGGCAGCAGCCGGCCGCCTCGCTGCCGGTCAGCCAGAAGCCGAGCCTCATGCCGTCCCCGAAGGCGGCCGTCGTCTTGCCAGCCTTCAGATCGGCCAGCATGGCCTGCTGGTCTTCGAACGGTACGGCGATGACCTGCGGAAAATGATCGCGCAGCATCCGCTCGTGCGCGGAGCCTGCCAGAACGCCGACGCGCTCGCCCTGCAGCTTGCGGTCGAGCGGCTCCCCGACCGCCTTCTCCTTCAGCATGACGAAGCGGCCGGGGAACTGCAGGTAAGGGCGGGAGAACGCGTAGCGTTCGCGGCTTTCGGCGGACACGGCGATGCCGGCGAGTATGGCCTCGCCGTCCCCCTTCGCCAGGGCATCCGCCAGTTCGTCCCAGGGCAGGGCCTGGATCTGGCACTTGGTCGCGACTTCCAGCCGTTTGCAGATGGCCCTCGCGAGGTCCACGTGAAAGCCGGTCAGGCGGCCTTGCGCATCGATGTAGTTGAACGGCGGAAAATCGGTGGTCGTC
>JAEUMA010000125.1 GCA_016793565.1 Rhizobiaceae bacterium | reverse complement strand
TAGATGCCTTCGGTCCGCACGGCGATCCAGCCGATCAGCGCCGACACCACCGCCGCAAGACCCACGGCGACCGGCACGGCCAGCCACCACGGCCAGCCGAATCCGTGCACGTTGGAATTGTTCAGGCCGAGGATGGCGATGGCGTAGCCGGCGACGCCAGCGACCGTGATCTGCGCCAGGCTGACCATGCCGCCATAGCCGGCGAGCATCATCAGCGACAGCGCGATCATGCCGAGGATGAGCGAATAGCCGCCGATCTGCGTCAGGAAGAAATCCGACGCCACCGCCGGATAGAGCAACAGGGCGGCCGCCAGCACGATATGGCCGGCGCCGATGCGGTCGATGATGGTGCGGCCGCCGGCGCCGCCGGGAGAATCGCTCAGCGCCACGCTCATCGCGCCTTCCCCATGATGCCCTGGGGCCGGATGGCCAGCGTCACCACCATGATGACGAAGGTGAGCACCACGCCGTAGGTCGGGAAATAGACCAGGCCGATCTGCTCGGCGAGGCCGATCAGCAGCGCGCCGATGGCCGCACCGCTGATAGAGCCCATGCCGCCAACGATCACCACCACCAGCGAGGCGAGCAGGTAGCGCACGTCCTCTCCGGGTGCGACCGACAGCGCCGAGCCGCCGACGACGCCGGCAAAGCCCGCCAGACCGGCACCAACCGCGAAGACGAGCGCGAACACCGCATGCACGTTGACGCCGGATGCCGAGAGCATGGCCCGGTCGTCCACGCCGGCGCGGATCATCATGCCGACCCGGGTGCGGTTGAGCATCAGCCAGAGCGCGATGCCGATGACGATGGCGGCCGCCAGGACGAACAGGCGATAGAGCGGGTAGGTGAGATAGACGGACGCCCCATTGGACCGCACGGCGGTGATGACCGGCAGGCTGATCGCGCCATCCAGCCATGCGGGCGTGGCGAGCTGGTAGGTCTGGCCGCCCCACACAGCGAGCATCAGGTCCGCCGCGACAATGGAGATGCCGATGGTGACCAGCGTCTGGCGCAGATTGTCGCCTTCGAGACGGCGGAACACCAGCACCTGCATGATCGCGCCGACCGCCGCGAGCACCACGAAGCCGGCCGCGACCCCCAGCAGCCAGATACCGGTGCGCGCGCCGACCTCGTAGCCGATATAGGCGCCGAGCAGATAGAGCGAGCCATGCGCCAGGTTGACGTTGCGCATCAGCCCGAACACCAGCGTGAAGCCGCTGGCGACGAGGAAATAGAGGCCGGCCAGCGTCAGCCCGTTGAGCACCGCGCTGATGAAGGCCTTCTTCGAGATCAGCACCGCGTTCAGCCAGTCCGGCCAGACGGAAAAGACCATCCAGGCGAACACCGCCGCGACAACCAGCCAGAAGAAGCCCCAGGCCTGACGGCGGGTCGGGCCGCCGGCCTGCATGCCGGCCTGCGCGAGAGGCTGTTCGTTCAGGCTCATGCGGCCGGCCTCGGGCTGGAAACCACGGCGCCCGCCTCTACGCCGTCAGCCGGCGGCGCTGTTCGGACATGCGCGGGGCCTTGTGGAACTTGCCGTCCTTCATGATGGCGAGGATGCGGTTCTTGTCCTGCAGGATGCGCACGTCGGCGATCGGGTCGCCGTCGATCAGCAGGATGTCGGCCAGATAGCCTTCCTTGATCAGGCCGAGCTCGTCGCCCATGTTCATGATCTGCCCGCCATACTTGGTCCCCGCCTGGATGGCCTCCATCGGCGAGAAGCCGAGCATCGTCACGAAGGTCTCGATATCCTTGGCGTTGGTGCCCTGCGGCGTCCAGGCGAAGCCGTAATCGCCGCCGATGCAGATGCGGATACCGCGGCGGTGCATCTTCTTCATCGTTTCGATGCACATTTCGAGCTCGCGCTCATATTCGATCGTGACGCGCGAACCAGGCTTGATGCCCCATTCCGCCGCATAGCGGGCGGTATTGATCAGCCAGGCGATACCCGGCGCGACGAAGTGCCGGTCCTTCACCGCCTCCAGCATGTCGAGCGCTTCCTCGTCGGCGAACGAAGCATGGTAGATGTTCTGGATGCCGTGGCGGATGCACTGCTTGACGGAACCGGACGAGCGGGCGTGCGCCGACAGCACCTTGTTGCGGCAGCGCGCCTCGGAAGCGGCCATGGCAACCTCCTCCTCCGACATCGGCGTCTCCTCGGCGCCCATGCCAGTGAGCGACTCGCCCGACAGGTTGAGCTTGATGGAATCGACGCCGTATTTGATCAGCGTGCGCACCGTGCGGCGGATTTCCTCCGGCCCGGACACGACGAGGCCGAGGTTCAGCCCCTCGTGCGGGATGTGCGAGGGCGCGGCGTCGCCGAGACCCCCGACCGTGGTGATCTCCGGCCCGGCCGCGAGGTAGCGTGGTCCGGGGAAGCGGCCCTGGTTGATGAACTTCTTCGCCACCACGTCGAGACGCGGCTTGGCGGCGGCGGCCCCGCGGCCGGCCGTGAAGCCGGCGTCGAGCACCAGCTTGGCCATTTCCATGGTGACCAGCATGTGCTCCTCGAGCTCCATCATCTGGATGGGGTCGATGCCGGGGGCATTGTTCCAGGACAGATGCAGATGCGCGTCGATCATGCCCGGCATCAGCGTGGCGCCCATGCCGTCGATGACCGTGGCGCCGCCACCATACATGGAGGAGGACGACGAGCCGAAGCGCGAGGAACCCTTGGTGATCTGCTTGATGCGGTTGCCCTGCACCAGCACCTCGCCGGTGTAGGGATACTCGCCGGTTGCGTCGAGGATGCGGACGTTGGTGAACAGCGTGCTGCCGTTACCGTTGCCGTTCCAGTCGTCTGCCATCGCTACCTCCCAAATGGCATGGCGGTGCGCCGCCTAACTCCTCCGGTCGGCTTCCCTCAGAAGGTCGACCAGTTTGCGGCTGCTCTCGCGCGGGTTCTCGACAGTAGCCCAATGGCCGCAGCGATCCATCGCGGAAAACACGGCGCCCTTGATTTTGTCGGCCAGCGCCTGCGCCACGCCGGGCGGGTTGACCGTGTCGGCGTCGCCGGTGATCAGCAGCGTCGGCGCGGAAATGCGACGGGCGTCCACGGCGGTCGCCTTGGCCAGCGCCTCGCATGTGCGGGCATAGGCCTCCGGGTCCTGACGCGTGATGGACTCGCGCACGAAAGCCGCCGCGGCCGGTGAATTTTCGCGGGTATGGGCTGAGATGGCGTTGGCGACGATCGTGTCGGCAATGTCCGACATGCCGCCCGAGCGGGCCAGCGCCGCGCGCTTGGCCAGTCCCTCGCGGGTGGCGTCGGCCGGCTCGGCCAGTGCGCCGAACAGCACCAGGGAGGCCGCGAAGGCGGGCCGGTCGGCGGCGATCTTCTGCGCGACGATGGTGCCCATCGAGTGGCCGACGATATGCGCGCGGGCGATGCCGGCGGCGTCGGCGGCGCGCATCACGGCCGCCGCCATGAGATCGATCGTGAGCGGCTCGTGCGGCTTCGGCGACCGTCCGGACCCCGGAAGGTCGACGCGCAGCACGCGGTGGCCGGCAAGGGCAGCCATCTGCGGGTGAAACATGTTGGAAGTGCCGCCCAGCCCGTGGATCATCACCACCGCGGGGCCTTCGCCGGCGACTTCCGCGACGACGGTGCCGACGGTCAGCGTGGTCATCGCGGACGCTCCACGAAGGGATTCTCCAGCGTGCCGATGCCGTCGATCTCGACGCGCACCACGTCGCCGGCCTTGAGATATTTCGGCGGCGTGAAACCGATGCCGACGCCGGCCGGCGTGCCGGTGGCGATGATGTCGCCCGGCTTCAGGGTGATGCCCTCGGAAAGGGTGGCGATGATGGTCGGGATATCGAAGATCAGCATCGCGATGCGCGAATCCTGGCGCAAATCGCCGTTGACGAAGCAGCGGATGCCGGCGGTGTCGAGGTCGATCTCGTCCTTGGTGACCGCCCATGGCCCCATCGGGCAGAAAGTGTCCTGCGACTTGCCGATCAGCCACTGGCTGTACTTGCCCTGCAGGTCGCGGGCGGTGACGTCGTTGACGATCGTGTAGCCCCAGACATGGTCGAACGCGTCCTCGCGGGCGATCGAGCGGCCGCCCTTGCCGATGATCACGGCGAGCTCGGCCTCGTAGTCGATCGCCTCCGATACCCGGCTGTCGATCTGCACCGCGGAGCCGCAGGCCACCACGCTTTCCGGCACCTTGGAGAAGATGATCGGGTTCTTTGGCACGGCGCCGGCGGCGGCGCTGGAATCGAATCCGCTCTTGGCGAATTCGTGCGCGTGCTCATGATAGTTCTTTCCGACGCAGAAAATGTTGCGGCGCGGCTGCGGCACCGGCGCCTCCAGCACGACCCGGTCGAGCGGAAGCGGCGACAGCGTGGCCGGCACACCGGCGCCATTGCGTTCGATGAGAGCGAGCACGCCTGACTCGGCCCGCTCCACCGGCAGGTCGAAGGGCGCGACGGTGCCGCGGTCGAGGTCGACGAGACCGACGCGCCGTTCACCCGCGATCGTGAATGTGGCGACCCTCAATGCGTCCTCCCATTTGAACCAATCTTCTTCGTTGTTGAACCAATTATCGGCAAACGATGGGGATTGGCAAGCATGAAAGTTGGAAATCGAGATTTGCGCTTGGCTAATGCCGGTCGGCCGTTATAATTGGCTCAGCATTGGTTCACATGAGGAAGACCGTGCCGAAGGCGATCGCAATGGATATCGAAGGCTCGCTGCGCCAGCGCATCGACGCCGGCGAATGGGCCGGAGGCCGGTTGCCGCCGGAGCGGGATCTCGCCAGCGAATACGGCGTGGCGCGCAATACGATGCGCAAGGCGATCGACGCCATCGTCGGCGACGGCACCATCGTGCGCCAGGTCGGCCGCGGCACCTTCCTGGCCAACGAGGCCACCGAATTCGCCGACATCATGAACCGCGTGACCGGCGTGTCGCCGGCCGACCTGATGGCGGTCCGCATGATCGTCGAGCCGCATGCGGCGGCAGTCGCTGCTACGATGGCGAGTTCGGCCGACCTCGACCTCATCGCCGAAGCACACGAGCGCGCGACTGCGGAGCAGCGCACCGACGTGTTCGAGCAGCTCGACGCGCTGTTTCACCAGCGCATCTTCGCCGCCGCGCGCAACGAACTCTTGATGAGCCTGCACGACATCCTGCGCATGATCCGCAACCGCAACGCCTGGATCGAACTGAAGCGCAAGACTTTCACCGAGAACCGCCGGCTCGACTATTGCAGTCATCACGGCGAGATTCTTGGCGCGCTGCAGAACCGCGACGCCGACGGCGCCGCAGCCGCCATGAAGCACCACATGGTAGTGATAGAAGGCAATCTGTTCGGGCGGCGGTAGGTCGCTACGGCTCCACGGTCCCCTGCCGTGCGGCCCAGTCGACCGGATGCAGCGCGTAATAATAGGCCGCGCGGCCCTTGGCGATGTATTTCAGATGCGTGCCGTCGGGCAGGAAGACGATGTCGCCGGCATGGCACTCGTGCGCGCCGTCGTCGAACTCGATCGTCAGCGGACCCTCAATGATGAACAGGATCTCGTCATAGGTCACCGTCCAGTCGATGGTGACGTCTTCCAGCACTTCGATGCCGGCGCCCATCTGGCGACTGATCGAACTGTCTATCACGCGGGCTATCGATGTCGTGCCGGTCGGCGTCACCGCCGGCTTGAGGACCATTTCGGAACGCCGGAAGACCTTTGGTCCGCTCATCGATTCACTCCACTCGAGAGGTTATGTTGGCCTTGGAGGGCGTCACCCCGGACGGCGCCAGCCCGGCGACCCAGGCGGTTACGGGGTCCGGCTTGCGGCCGGCATGTTCGAGCTTGTCGCGCCGCCGCACCGCCCCGCGCACGAAATGGGCGCCGACGAAGCGGAAAGGCTCGGGCGGGAAGCCGCGCCGCACCGGACGCACCAGCGCCATATCGGCCCAGCCGTCGTCGCGGCCGAGCGCCAGCGAGGTCAACACCTTGCCGCCGAGATAGGTCATGCCGATGCCGTTGCCGGAGAAGCCATAACCGTAGAGGATATCCGGATTGGCGGTAAGCCGGCCGAACAGCGGCAGGCCACTGTCGGTGCGGTCGATCGGGCCCTCCCAGGCGGTGGCGAGCGGAAAGTCAGCCAGCGCCGGGTGGCCGTCGCGCAGAGCCGCGCGCATCGCCTCGACGCGTGGCGAAGGGCCGTGGAAGCGCTGGTCGACGAGGCCACCGAAGCCGATGTGCCCGCCGGTGACACCGACATTGAGGCGGCCGTCGCGGGTAACCCGCCAGCCAGCCACGAAAACGCGGCTGTCGATCATCAGCGGACCGCGCGAATAGCCGACCTTCTCCAGTTTCTCGGGCATGGGAAGCGAGGCGGCATCGTCGCTGGAGATGTTAAAGAGCGCCGGCGCCAGTTCCGTCACGCCGGCCGACCACGCATTCATCGCCAGCACGATCTTGGCGGCCGTGACGCTGCCGCGCTCGGTCTCCACCACCAGCGGAGACCGACGGCTGAAGCGGCGCATTGGCGTCTTCTCGTAAATGCGCACACCGCGCGACAGCGCGACCCGGCGCAGGCCCCGCGCGAGGAAGGCCGGCTGCACGGTGGCGGCGGAGGCATCGAAGGCACCGGCCAGGAAGCCGTGCGAGCCCGTCATGGCCGCGATCTCGTCGCGGCTTACGCGGCGCGCCGGCGCCTCGCCATGCTTTTCGTATCGGGCGATGGCGTCATTCCAGGCGCCGTTCTGCGCCGCGCAGGTGGCGCCCCAAATCCAGCCGACGCGGTCGAGCCAGCAGTCGATGCCGTTCTCGGCGCAGAATTCGGCGATGCCGTCGATCGCCTCCATGCTGAGGCGCACCACGCGCAGCGCCTCGGCCTCCCCCTTCAGCGCCGATAGAGCAGCGAGCTTCGTCCATGCCGACAGCAGCATGCCGGAATTGCGGCCCGACGGCCCGCCGCCGCAGATGTCGCGCTCGACGATCACCACATCGAGGCCGGGGTTGGCCTCGCGCAGGCGGATCGCCGTCCACAGGCCGAGATAGCCGCCGCCGACGATGCAGACGTCGGCGCGGGTCTGTTCCTCCAGCGGGGGCGCGAGGTCGGGGTCCGCCGCCAGCGCCTGCTGCAGCCAGTGGCTGCGCCAGAGGATGTCTTGCTGCGCGAGTACGGCCATGAACCTCAGCCTTTAGGCGTTGGACCAATATTTGATCAAATTCTGTACTTGATATGGATTGAAAGGCAATAGAAAATCGCTACGGTGGATGTATCAATCGACCTTTGTCACGCTGGAAATTTGATCGAATGAACCTGCAAGCTCCCTCCCGGCACCGCAATGCCGATCTCGACGCCGTTCTGGCCGACGCATTCGAACGCTTCACGGCCGCGAACCCGATGAGCCGCGAGCGCCATCAGGGCGCGATGGCCTCGCTTCCCGGCGGCAACACCCGCGCCGTGCTTTGGTACCGGCCGTTCCCGGTGACGCTGGTGGGCGGCGAAGGCTGCTACGTCGAGGATCTCGACGGCCACCGCTACGCCGACCTGGTGTCGGAGTACAGCGCCGGTCTTTACGGGCATTCGGACAAGACGATCGCCAAGGCGATGGTCGAGGTAATCGAGGGCGGCCTGGCGCTGGGCGCGCCGAACCGCTATGAGGCCGCCTACGGCGCGGCCATCGTCGACCGCTTCCCGGCCATCGAGCGCGTGCGCTTCTGCAATTCCGGCACCGAAGCCAACATCATGGCGCTGTCGATGGCGCGCGCCATCACCGGCCGCAAGAAGATCATCGCCATGAAGGAAGGCTATCATGGCGGCGTGCTGACCTTCGCGCATGGCGGCTCGCCGCTCAACCTGCCTTTCCCCTTCGTGTTCGCAGACTACAACGACATCGACGGCACGCTGGCGCTGATCAAAGAACATGCCGCCGATCTGGCTGCGGTCATCCTGGAACCGATGATGGGTGGCGGCGGCTGCATTCCGGCGACGAAGGAGTTCCTGCTCGCGTTGCGGGAGGCCACGCAGAAGGCGGGCGCCCTGCTGATCTTCGACGAGGTGATGACGTCGCGCCTGCACTATCGCGCGCTGCACGGCGCTCACGGCATCAACCCCGACCTGCTGACGCTCGGAAAATATCTCGGCGGCGGCGCGAGCTTCGGCGCCTTCGGCGGCCGTGCCGACCTGATGGATCGGTTCGATCCGGCCGCGCCGGGCGCGTTCTCTCATGGCGGCACGTTCAACAACAATCTGCTGTCGATGGCGGGCGGCATGGCCGGCTTCACCAAGGTCCTGACCGAGGAGGCGAGCCGCGCCGTCAACGAGCGCGGCGACCGCCTGCGCGGCGCGCTCAACAAGGCGCTGGCGGACCATCGCGTGGCCGGCGTCGTGCTCGGCCGCGGCTCGCTGATGAACATCCACTTCGTGCCCGGGCCGGTGACGTCGCCGGAGCCGCTCGACCATGTCGACGGGCGCATCATGTCGCTCTACCACGTCGAGATGCTGCTGCGCGGCCAGCACGTCACGCCTCGCGGCATGCTGGCGCTGTCGATCCCGTTCGGCGACGCCGAAGTCGACGGCTTCGTCGCCGCCTTCGACGACTTCCTGGCGACGCATCGCTCGCTGCTGCCGCAGGCGTGACGATGGCCAAACGCGCCTCGCCCGTGCCCGCGACCGCCCATGCGCGCATCCAGGCGGCGCTGCGTCAGGCGTTGATGAATGGCGACTACCGCCCCGGCCAGCGCCTGGTGGTGCGCACGATCGCCGAGCAGTTCAGCACCAGCCCCATGCCGGTGCGGGAGGCGCTGCGGCAGCTGGTCAGCGAGGAAGCTCTGTTCGACCACGCCAACCGTGGCGTCATCGTGCCGGTGGCGACCGTGGAGGTGATCTCCGACCTGGTGCGCGTGCGCTGTTCGATCGAGGGTTCGGCCGCCGAATGGGCGGCGTCGACGGTGACGCGCGCGGAACGGGAGGCGATGGTCGAGATAGACGACCAGATGAAGGATTTCGCGGCTCGGGGCGCGGCCGCGGGCTATCTAGCCCTCCACCGGGAGTTCCACTTCGCGCTCTACCGCGCCGCGCGCTCGCCCGTGCTCTTGCCGATCATCGAGAGGCTGTGGCTGCGCGCCGGCCCCTGGCTCAACATCATGCGCGAAGAGGCTACGCTCGGACAGGGTCTCGACCATCATGCCGAGATCCTCGACGCCCTCGAACGCGGCGACGGGCAGAAGGCCCGCCGCGCCGTGGTTGCCGACATTTCGGACGCCGCCGACATCATGCTGCGCGCGGCGACCGGTACGACCGCGCCCGAACCGCGACGTGCGCGCGTGCGCGGCAGTGAAGCCCCACGCGAGCGGATGGCGGCCACCGCACGACGTGCCTGACGGCGCGGCGCCATGACACCAACTCATACCAAAAGACAGGAAAGCACGAGGACACCATGAAGGCCGCACCCAAGGTCATCATCACCTGCGCCGTCACCGGCTCGATCCATACGCCGACGATGAGCCCCTATCTGCCGGTCACGCCCAGCGAGATCGTGGACGCCTCCGTCGGCGCGGCCGAGGCGGGCGCCTCGATCATCCATCTGCATGCGCGCGACCCGAACACGGGCAAGCCGTCGCCCGACCCCAAGCTGTTCATGGAGTTCCTGCCGCGCATCAAGCAGCAGACCGACGCCGTGATGAACATCTCCACCGGCGGCGGCCTCAAGATGAGCCTGGAGGAACGGCTGGAGGCCGCCCACGCCGCCAAGCCGGAGCTCTGTTCGCTCAATATGGGCTCGATGAACTTCGCCCTGCACCACATCGTGCCGAAGTACAGCGACTGGAAGTACGACTGGGAGAAAACCTATCTGGAGGACACCAAGAAGGGGATCGTCTCCAACACCTTCGACCAGATCGAAAGGGTGATCGTCGAGGTCGGCCAGGCCTATGGCACCAAGTTCGAGTTCGAATGCTACGACGTCAGCCATCTCTATACGCTGGCGCACTTCCTCGACCGCAAGCTCTTGACGCCGCCGCTGTTCGTGCAGACCATATTCGGGCTGCTAGGCGGGATCGGCGCCGACGCGGAGGACATGATGCACATGCGGCGCACCGCGGACCGGCTGTTCGGAGACGACTACATGTGGTCGATCCTGGCCGCCGGCAAGCACCAGATGGGGCTCTGCACAATGGGCGCGGTGATGGGCGGCAATGTGCGCGTCGGGCTGGAGGACAGCCTCTATCTGGGCAAGGGTCAGCTCGCCAAGAGCAATGCCGAGCAGGTTGCAAAGATCCGCCGCATCCTGTCCGAACTCTCGCTGGAAGTCGCGACGCCGGCCGAAGCTCGCGACATGCTGAAACTCAAGGGCGGCAACGAGGTGGCGTTCTGACGATGGAAACCTTGGTCACGAGCGTCGGCGTCGCGCATCCCTGGATGTGCGACACCATGGGCCACATGAACGTGCGCCACTACATGGCGATGTTCGACGACGCGAGTTTCCATGTGCTCGGACATCTGACCGGCGTCGAGAAGGACAAGAACATCGGCTGGGCCGATGTGCGCTACGAGATCGACTACCGGCACGAGACACCGGCTGGCACCCTGCTCACGGTCCGCTCGCACGTGCTGCGCATCGGCCGTTCGTCGGTCACCTATGCGCATGTTCTGTCCGGCACGCTCGAAGGCGAGCTCCACGCCGAGGCCAAGGTGACCACGGTGCGCTTCGACCTCGTAGCCCGCAAGTCTATCGAGATAGACGCCGAGACGCGGCGACGCGCCGAAGCGCTGCTGGCCGGATAAGACGCCTGCTGGCGGCATCCGGCTTCGCATAACGCCGGTCGCGCAATCCTGGGGACACGCATCCATGGTGAAGCTCATCGCCGGCGAGCCGGCTTCCTTTGCCGGAACCGTCGAGACGGTCGAGATGCACACCGGCGGCGAGCCGGTGCGCATAGTAGTTTCCGGCTATCCCGAGATCGTCGGCGCAACCATCCTGGAGAAGCGCCGCTATGCGCGCGAAAACCTCGATCATCTGCGCAGGATGCTGATGTTCGAGCCGCGCGGCCACTATGACATGTACGGTGTGCTGCCGGTCGAGCCGGACCTGCCCGGCGCGGACATGGCGGTGCTTTTCACCCACAATGAGGGCTATTCGACCATGTGCGGCCACGCGACCATCGCGCTCGGCCGCTTCGCCGTCGACCAGGGCCTCGTGCCGGTCACGGTTCCCGAAACGGTGGTGAACCTGCAGTGCCCGTGCGGGCTGGTGCGTGTGCGCGTGGCCGTCGAAGATACACCCGCTGGCCCGGTCACCGGAGCCGTCTCCTTCGAGAGCGTGCCGTCCTTCGCTTTCGCGCTGGATCTAGTGGCCGAAGTGCCCGGCGTCGGCAAAGTGCCCTTCGACATCGGCTATGGCGGTGCCTTCTATGCCCTGGTGGATACAGGCGCGATCGGCCTTGACCTGCGCGAGACGCCACTCGACCGGCTGGTC
>JAEUMA010000097.1 GCA_016793565.1 Rhizobiaceae bacterium | reverse complement strand
AGGAAGAATACGCCCCCCCAAGGACCGCCGCGTCCGGACGAGGTTTGAAACTTGAGCAAACTCTATCTCATGCGTCACGCCAAGGCCGCCTGGGCGGCGCCGGGCATGCGCGATTTCGACCGGCCGCTCGAAGCGCGCGGGCGTCGCGATGCCGAGGCGATCGGCCAGGCAATGCAGGAACGCGGCCTTTTACCCGAACTCACGCTCTGCTCCGGCGCAAGGCGCACGCGCGAGACGCTGGAGGGAGTGGCCCGCAACGCCGACATCGGCCGCGTCGTCTATTCCGACGCGCTCTACAACGGCAATCCGGGCGACTACCTCGCAGGCATCGGCGAGTATGGCGAATACTCAGCGATCCTCGTCATCGGACACAATCCGATGATGGAAGATCTCGCGAGCGCGCTGGCCCCGCGCGGCGAACAGGCGGCGCGGGCGGCGATTGCGTCAGGCTTTCCGACTGCCGGACTCGCCGTGATCGCGCTTCCCGGCGGGCTCACTGATATCGCGCCGGGCATAGGCTACCTTGAGGCCTTTATCCTGCCGGGCGATCAGCGGTAGGCCGCTCCATTACAAACCGGACGTCGCCGGCCTATATGGGGTCTCGACGACCACGGGGGCTTGCGCTTGGCCGCGATCACGACCTTCGCCGACGAGGCACGCATTGCGCTGGACACGATCGCCGGACGCACGGCTTCGCTGTTTTCGCCCACGGTGCGGCTCGGCGTGACCGGCCTCTCACGGGCCGGAAAGACGGTCTTCATCTCGTCCTTCGTACACAATCTGATCCACGGCGGCCGACTGCCGCTCTTCGAGGCCTTCAAGTCCGGCCGCATATCCCGCGCCTATCTCGAGGAACAGCCGGATGCCGCGGTCCCGCGCTTCCAGTACGAGGACCATATCGCGGCACTCGTCGAGCAACGCATATGGCCCGACTCGACGCGGGCCATTTCGGAACTGCGGCTGACGATCGATTTCGAATCGGCCAGCTTCTTCGGACGCATGCTCTCGCCGGGGCGCCTCTCGGTCGACATCGTCGACTACCCGGGTGAATGGCTGCTGGACCTGCCGCTGCTCGGCAAGGACTTCGCAGAGTTCTCGCGCGAGGCGGTCGAACTCGCCGCGCTGCCGGTGCGGGCAGACCTTTCGCGCGAATGGCTGTCGGTTGCGTCGGCCGCGGATCCGGACGCGCCCGCCGACGAGCAGTCCATCCGCGGTCTTGCCGAAGCCTTCAGCGCCTATCTGCGCGCCTGCAAGGCCGACGACCGGGCGCTGTCCACGCTGCCGCCCGGCCGTTTCCTGATGCCAGGTGACCTGGAGGGCTCGCCCGCCCTCACCTTTTCGCCGCTGGCGAGGCTGAGCGAAGGCAGGCCAAGGGCCGGTTCGTTGCAGGCGATCATGGAGCGCCGCTACGAAGCCTACAAGACACACGTCGTGCGGCCGTTCTTCCGCGAGCACATCGCCCGGCTCGATCGCCAGATCGTACTGGTCGATGCTCTTCAGGCCCTCAATGCCGGCGGCGCGGCGGTTGCCGATCTCGAACGCGCGCTGACCGAAATCCTGGCCTGCTTCCGGCCCGGCCGCGGAGGCCTGCTCACCGACTTCTTCTCGCACCGCATCGACCGCATCCTGATCGCGGCGACCAAGGCCGACCACCTTCACCATGAGAGCCATGACCGGCTCCAGGCGATTGTGCGGCGGCTGGCCGAGCGGGCAATCGCACGCGCCAGCTTCTCCGGCGCCGAGGTCGACGTCCTGGCGATGGCAGCCGTCCGCGCCACGCGGGAAGGCACCGTCAAGCAGGGCCGCGAGACGCTGCCCGTGATCATCGGTACGCCGCTCGCGGGCGAGACGATCGACGGGGAACGCTTCGATGGCAAGGCCGAGACGGCCATCTTTCCGGGCGACTTGCCCGAAAAGCCGGGCCAGGCCTTGCAGGCCAGCGAGGCGTCGACATTTTCCATCCGCTTCGTCCGCTTCCGGCCGCCGCGAATCGAGCGGACCGCAGAGGGAATAGCCTTGTCCCTGCCCCATATACGGCTCGACCGCGCCATGCAGTTCCTGATCGGAGACCGGCTCGCATGACCGTGCCGCCGCGCAAACCCGCAGCCTTCCGCCTCCCTGAACCGTCACGGGCAACGCCTGAAGCGCCTGACGCCGGCGAGGCGCCGCGCCGCCCGCGTGCCGCACCCGTCACCGAAGCGCTGGTGACGCCGGCCGCCCTCGATGTGTTCGACGAGCCGGAAAGCATGGAGGTCCCGCCGCCTGCCACCTCGCCGCGGCGTCGCCACTGGCTCGGACGAATCTTCTTCGGAGCGGCAGGCATCCTCGTGTCGCTGGCGATCGGCCTTTGGACCGACCAGCTGATTCGCGATCTCTTCGAACGGGCGGACTGGCTCGGCTGGCTGGCCCTGGCCTGCGCGGCCATCGCCGCGCTTGCCCTGCTGATCGTTCTGGCGCGCGAACTGCTCGCGCTGTCGCGGCTGGCGTCGGTCGAACATCTGCGCATTCGCTCGGCGGATGCCGTCGCCCGCGACGATCCCAAGGCCGCGCGACAGGTGGTCGACGAATTGGTGACGCTGTTCGCCTCACAGCCGGCAACAGCCGCTGGCCGCCGCACGATGACGGACCTGTCCGGGGACATCATCGACGGCGCCGCGCTGGTAAAGCTTGCGGAGACCGAAATCCTTGCCCCGCTGGACCAGAGAGCCCAGCTTATGGTCCTCGACGCCGCCAAGCGTGTCTCGCTGGTGACGGCGGTCTCGCCGCGCGCGCTGGTCGACGTCGCCTATGTCGTTTTCGAGGCAGGCCGGCTGATCCGCCGTCTGTCGGAACTCTACGCCGGCAGGCCGGGAACGCTGGGTTTCTTCCGCCTGACGCGCAGCGTCCTCGCCCATCTTGCGGTGACAGGATCGATCGCCGCCGGAGACAGCATTGTGCAGCAGATCGTCGGCCACGGGCTGGCCGCGCGTCTGTCCGCCAAGCTCGGCGAAGGCGTGGTCAACGGCATGATGACCGCGCGCATCGGCATGGCCGCGATGGAGGCGGCCCGGCCCCTGCCGTTTTCGGAGGAACGACGCCCGCGAATGTCCGACTTCCTCTCGGCCCTGACCTCCTTCAACGCGCGGGAACAATCTCCCGAGCGACCCAAATGATGGCGAAATTCGGAAGCGCCTGACGGGCCGGATAGACGAAGCGTTAACCATTCTTGGCGATGGTCGGCACATATCGGTCCGTCACGCAGTAACCGGGTGTCTCCTTGCTGAATCGCGCTTTTCCCCACGCCGTCGCGGTGTTCTTCGCTGCCGCTGGATGTTTCGCGCAGACAGCGCAGGCCGCAGACGGCGACGACCGCAAATTCTTCCAGTCGGTCGCCGGAGAATGGGTTGGCCCGGGCGAGATCGTGGCCGGCAAATACAAAGGCACCAAGTTTACCTGCACCTTCGTGGGCTCGACGCCCGCTGCCAAGGTGGGCATGACGCTGGACGGCGACTGCCGCGTCGGCGTCTTCAGCCAGAAGATGACGGCCCGCATCGAGCACAAGGGCGGCCGCAACGGCTATACCGGGACGTTCCAGGACGGCGCCGAGGGCAAGGGCCTCGACATCATCTCCGGCAACGTCGTGGATGACCGCAAGGTGGTGTTCGCCATCAACCGCAAGCAGCTCAACGGCGCAATGCTGGCTCGCCTGCCCGACGAGAACACCATGAACGTGACCGTATCCGTCCGTGTCGACAAGCAGATGGTTCCGGTCATCGGCATGAACCTGCGCCGCGTCGATTCCGGCGCCGTCGGCTCCATCGCCCAGCAGTAATGCCCACATTTCGCGGCTTGTTTATGCCGCGCCGCACAAAACCTTTGTCTCCGAACGGTTGCGTTCGCCAGGCAGGCTCCCCATAGTTCCGATGCGCTTCAGCGCGGGTACACGGAACGGGATGCATGGCGGCGGAAGCGACGGGATCGGCAAATGACCTGGTTCAGGTGGTGGCCCTGCTGGCGGCAGGCGTCGTCGCAGTTCCCATATTCAAACGTCTCAAGCTCGGCTCCATCCTAGGCTACCTGACGGCCGGGGTGATCATCGGACCGTTCGGCCTGCGCGTCTTTTCCGATCCGGCCTCGATTCTGCACGTAGCAGAACTCGGCGTCGTCATGTTCCTCTTCATCATCGGCCTGGAAATGCGTCCTTCCCGGCTGTGGGGCCTGCGCCGTGAGATCTTCGGCCTCGGCGTCCTGCAGGTCGGCCTCTGTTCGGCCTTGCTCACCATGGTGGGCGTCGCCACCGGCTTCCCGATCGCAGCGTCTTTCGTCGCCGCCGCCGGCTTCGTGCTGACCTCCACCGCCATCGTCATGCAGCTTCTGGAGGAGCGCGGCGAACTGGCATCCACATCCGGGCAGCGGATCATTTCCATCCTGCTGCTCGAAGACCTCGCCATTGTGCCGCTGCTGGCCCTGGTCGTGTTCCTGGCCCCGGCGCAGCCCGGCCAGGACAGCCTGGACATGTCGCAGCGCATGATCGATGTCGCGATCGGACTGGGATCGATCGCCGGCTTGGTGATCGCCGGCCGCTATTTGCTCAACCCGCTGTTCCGCATCCTGGCCGATTCGCATGCCCGCGAAGTCATGACGGCCGCGGCGCTGCTCGTTGTTCTCGGCGCGGCACTAGCCATGCAGCTCGGCGGGCTTTCCATGGCGATGGGCGCGTTCCTCGCCGGCGTGCTGCTGTCCGAATCGACGTTCCGGCACCAGCTCGAAGCCGATGTCGAGCCTTTCCGCGGCATTCTGCTCGGCCTGTTTTTCATCGCTGTGGGAATGTCGCTCGACCTGCGGATCGTCGCACAGAACTGGGCTCTGATCGCCTTCTACGTCGTGGCCTACATGGTCATGAAGGCGATCGGCATCTACGCGGTGGCGCGCATGCTGCGCACCGCCCACCGCGAGGCATTGGAGCGCGCCGTGATCATGGCGCAGGGCGGCGAGTTCGCATTCGTGCTCTACGCGGCCGCCACCGCCGTCGGCATCATCGACGGAGCGCAGAACGCCACGCTCACCGCCATCGTGATCGTTTCCATGGTGCTGACGCCGCTGGCCATTCTGGTCATGCGCCGGCTGACACCGGCGCCGCAACAGTCTCTCGACGGCATCGACATCGCAGACGGCCTCGACGGCAGTGTGCTGGTCATCGGTTTCGGCCGTTTCGGGCAGATCGCCACGCAGCCCCTGCTGCTGCGCGGAATCGACGTGTCGATCATCGACAACGATGTGGAGATGATCCAGGCCGCCGCCAATTTCGGCTTCAAGGTCTATTACGGCGACGGCACGCGGCTGGATATTCTGCACGCCGCCGGCGCCGGCCGCGCCCGCGCCGTTCTCGTATGCGTCGACAAGGGCGACACGGCGGTGCAGATAGCGGAACATATCAAGGCGGAGTTCCCGCTGGTGCCCGTGCTGGTCCGCGCCTTCGACCGTGGCGTGTCGATGAAGCTGGTCGAGCTCGGCGTGGAATTCCAGCTTCGCGAGACCTTCGAATCGGCGCTTCTGTTCGGTAAGACGACCCTTGAAACCCTGGGTGTCGAGCAGGACGACGCCGAAGAGGTGATCCTCGACGTACGGCGTCGCGACGAGGCGCGGCTCGAAGCGCAGATCGCCGGCGGCCTGCAGGCCGGGCGCGGCTTCTTCAAGGGCAACATGCCGGCGCCGGTGCCGGCGCCGCTGGCGCCGCCGCGCAGCCGCGGCCGGGCAATGAACGAGGAGGCGGCCGACGCGCTGGACAGCGCGGCGCGCAGCGAGGCGGCCGAAGGAGGAGCAACATGAGCGCAGACCATGATCATGCCGAGGTCACTGCCTTCTGGCGCGAGGCCGGCCCGGAGCAGTGGTTCACCAAGGACGAGGTGTTCGACGCCCATTTCCGGGAAACGCTGCGCGACCAGCATTTCGCGGCAGCGCGGCGCGAACTCGACCATTGGATGGAGCATCCGGAGGGCGCGCTGGCGCTGATGATCCTGCTCGACCAGTATCCGCGCAACTGCTTCCGCGGCACCGGACACATGTACGCCACCGACCCGTTGGCGCGCAGTTTTGCGCGGAAAGCCCTCGCCGCGGGGCACGACATGCGCGTGGAAGAAGCGATCAGGGCTTTCTTCTATCTGCCGTTCTCGCACTCGGAGAACCTGGCCGACCAGGAAATCGCGGTCGAAAAGGCGCGCCCCATGGGCACCGACTATCTTGAGCACGCGATCGGCCACCGCGACATCGTCGCCCGCTTCGGCCACTTCCCCCATCGCAATCGGCTTCTCGGGCGTGAGACGACGCCGGAGGAACAGGCCTTCCTCGACGCAGGAGGCTTCGCCGGCTAGCAGCGGGCCGTATCAGGCAGACGCGCTGCCCGGCTTACGCCAGCCGTCTCCGCCCGGTAGCTTCTCGATGCCGCTTCCGTCGATCGCGTCGAGCATCGCGCGTACGGAACGACCGCCGATGGCAAGGTCCGGCGCGAGCTCCAGCAGCGGAACGAGCACGAAAGCCCGTTCGGAGAGCCGCGGATGCGGCAGTTCGAGACCAGGTTCGCGAACCGAACTGTCGCCGAAGGTCAGGATGTCCAGATCAATGAGACGCGGCCCCCAACGCTCGGCGCGCACCCGCTTCAGCCGGCGCTCAGCGTCGAGGCACAGTTCCAGAAGCTCGCGGGCATCGCGGGTCGTTGCGATTTCGGCCGCCGCGTTGATGAAGTCCGGTTGGTCCGTCTTTCCCCAGGGCGGCGTTCGGTAGAGCGAGGAGACGCGTCCAACTCTGGTCCGCGAATCGTCGTCGAGGAATCGCAGCGCCGCCGCCATCGCCGCGGCGGGATCGCCCAGGTTGCCGCCCAGGCTGAGATAGGCGGGAGTCTCACCGTGGCCAGACAACGGTGACCTCTACATGATCGAGCACGCCGGGAACCGGCGCGTTCGGCTTGCGGACGGTAATTTCGGCCCGCTTGATCTGCGGATAGCGCGCGACCAGCGCATGCGCGACGTCCAGCGCCAGCGCCTCGATCAGGAAACGCCGCCGGCCGGTGATGATCTTCTCGATGAGAACGAAGGCGACGCCATAGTCGACGGTGCCCTCGATGCTGTCCTCCTCCAGCGCCGTTCCTGGGTCGACGCTGAGCACAGCGTCGACATAGAAGCGCTGACCCAGCATCTCCTCCTCGTCGTGGACGCCGTGCCGCGCAAAGAAGGCGCAGTTCTTCATGCGAATGACATACATGGCAGTCAGCGGTCCTTCGGTGGGGTCTGCGCCAGAATAGCATCCGCGATCGCCAGAGCGTCCACGTTGATTGCGACATCGTGCACGCGAAACAGCGCAGCACCCTTGAGGCGCAGGACGGCGCTGGTGGCAGCGGTTGCCGCGTCGCGCGCCGAAGCCTCGCGACCTGTGGCGTGGCCGATGAAGCGCTTGCGCGAGGTGCCGACGATGAGCGGCAGCCCGAAGGCAGCCAGTTCCCCGAAACGGGCGATGAGCGCGAAATTCTCGTCCGGATCCTTGGCAAAGCCGAAGCCGGGATCGAGCACGATGGCCGAGCGGTCGACGCCCGCTTCGTCCGCGATCTCCAGCGAGCGGCCGAGAAAGGCGAACTGGTCCGCGATCACGTCGGCCTCCTTGTCGCGCTCGCGGCCGGTATGCATGACGACCAGCCCTGCCCCGTACTCGGCGGCCACGCGTGCCAAAGCGGGCTCGCGCTGCAGACCCCAGACGTCGTTGACTATATGCGCGCCGGCGGCGATCGCCTTGCGGGCGGTTTCCTCGCGGTAGGTATCGACGGAGATCAGCGTCTCGCGTTCCGCCGCCAGGGCCGCAATAACCGGCAGGACGCGCGCCTGCTCTTCCTCGGCGGCCGTCGGCGCCGCGCCCGGACGGGTGGACTCGCCGCCGATGTCAATGATGGCGGCACCCTCCGCGATCATGCGCCTGGCCTGGTCGAGCGCCCGCTCGGTCGTATCGAACAGGCCTCCGTCGGAAAAACTGTCCGGCGTGACGTTCAGGATGCCCATCACCAGACCTCGTGCACCCAAGTCCAGATGGCGACCATGCGCCAGGTGCCAGCGTGACGTCCTCATCGATCCGTTTGTTCCGGCGGTGTGTCGGCCAATCACGACCGGTTACAGGAGTGCGATTTGCGTTGCGCCGAAACCAGCCATAAAGCAAGTTGAGCCACAATGAAAAGCATGAAGCGGTTCTGCGCTGCGTTGTCCGTGTTCGTCAGCCTCGCCGCTCCGGCGGGCGCTGTCTCCATTTCCAAGAGCTACGGCTACTTCACCATCGGGGGCGCCACCCTCGACGAGATCGAAACGGAGCTTGCGCGCCGCGGACCGGAGGTCAAGACCACCGGTATGCGCCATCCGGGAGCGACACAGATGGAGTTCAGCACACGCCTGCGCTACGCCGAGACGAAGGCCAAGTGCGAGATAGACAAGGCCACGGTGACGCTCAAGGTCAAGGTGATCCTGCCGCGGTGGCGTCGCCCGGCCAAGGCCGAGCCCGACGTCAAGCTGGTGTGGGACACGCTGGAGGCCGACATCCGCCGGCACGAGGAAAGCCACGTGGTGATCGCGAAGAACCATGCCCGGGATCTTGAACAGGCGCTGATGAAGCTGCCGGCCGAGAAGGACTGCAAGACCGCGGCCGCCAAGGCCAAGGCGCTGCAGCAGCGCATCCTGGCCAAGCATGACCGTGCCCAGGAGGAATTCGATCGCGTAGAGACGATCAATTTTGAACGCCGGCTGACGAGGCTGATGCGCTACCGGCTCGAAAGGATGCAGAAGGTCCAGTAGGCGGTAATCAGCCCTGCCGCTCGGGAATCTGCACAACCAGTCCGTCCAACGCATCACTGACGCGAATCTGACAGGAAAGACGCGAGGTTGGGCGGACATCATAGGCGAAGTCGAGCATGTCCTCCTCCATCGGGTCCGGCTCGCCAACCGCCTCCTTCCACGCCTCGTCGACATAGACATGGCAGGTAGCGCAGGCGCATGCGCCGCCGCATTCGGCCTCGATGCCGGGAATCGCGTTGCGGACCGCGTTCTCCATCACCGTCGAGCCGTTCTGGGCATCGACATCGAAGCGCGTGCCGTCGAAGGCTATGTAAGTGATCTTGGTCATGAAAGCCCCGCGGAAGACTCTGGCCAGA
>JAEUMA010000095.1 GCA_016793565.1 Rhizobiaceae bacterium | reverse complement strand
AAGGTGTTGCCGTAGACCGTGTGGTCGATCACCGCCTCGTCGCCGGGGTTGAGCAGCGTCAGCATCACGCTGGAGATCGCGCCCATGCCGGAGCCGGTGGTCATACCCGCCTCGGCCCCCTCGAGGCTCGCCATGCGCTCCTCGAGAATGGTCTGCGTGGGGTTGCGGGTGCGGCCGTAGATATAGCCGGCGCGTTCGCCGCGAAACATTTCCGACCCGGCCTCGGCCGTCTCGAAGGCGAAGGTGGAGGTCATGTAGATCGGCGGCGTCAGCGCGCCGTCGTGCTGGGCGGGGTCGTAGCCCAGATGGATCGCGCGCGTGGAGAGGCCCTGGGGGCGGTTTCGTTTCGCGGGTCCACTCATGGCGCCATCCTTGGTTGGGGGGCACAGTCAGGCTGCGCCGCAGCCGCGGCCCAGGCTTCGTGCAACACACCGCAAGGCCGTGGCGACAGGAGAAAGAGCTAGCATCCGGCCGCCAGAAGTGTCAACATACACAAAAGCGTATCATTATTAGGAACAATGGCCGCCTACCCCTTCGGACTTTCCGGAGCCGCGAAGAGGGACGGGACCAGCCTGATACAGCGCCCGGAGCAAGGCGAGAAGCCGCGCATGAAGTATGATGTCGTGATCGTCGGGGCCGGACACAACGGTCTGGTCTGCGGCGCCTATCTGGCCAAGGCTGGGCTGAATGTCTGCGTCGTCGAGCGCCGGCCGCTTGTCGGCGGCGCCTGCGCCACGGAGGAGGTCTGGCCCGGCTACAAGGTCAGCACGGCGGCGCATATGCTCGGCCTGCTGCAGCCGCGCGTGATCCTCGACCTCGACCTGCAGAAATTCGGCTACGAGGTGCTTGCCACGCCGCCGATCGTGCAGCCGCTGGCGGGGGCAGGCCCGGTCGTGCTGTGGCGCGAGACGGACAGGCTCGCACAGCAACTCGCCCGGTTCTCGGCCAAGGACGCGGCAGCCTATCCGCGCTATGTCGAACACCTGGCCGCTGTCGGGCCGATCTTCCGCCAGCTGATGTGGGAGATCCCGTTCGATCCGAGCGTGATGAGCGCGGGCAATCTGCGCGACATGGCAATGTTCGCCTGGCGCAACCGGCAGATGATCGGCCGCTTCAGCGACGTCACCGACCTGCTCACCATGAGCGCCTACGACTATCTGAGCCGCTGGTTCGAGTCCGACGCGGCTCTGGCCATTTTCGGCTACTACCCGGCCGGCGGCTCCGGCCAGAGCGTCGGCTTCCACACCGCCGGCACCGCCTATTTCCTGCTGCGCGGACAGCTGCGCGACAATAATACGCCCGCCGGAGGCACCGGCCTGGTGCGCGGCGGCATGGGCGCGGTGACCGCCGCCATGCAGCGCTCGGGCGAGAGCCACGGCATGGAAACCCGTCTCGGCGCGGAGGTGACGCGCATCCTCGTGAAGGACGGCAAGGCGCAAGGCGTGGCGCTGGCCAATGGCGACGAGATACGCGCCAACCTGGTCGTCTCCAACGCGTCCGCCCGCCACACCTTCCTCAACCTTGTCGAGGATGGCGCCCTGCCCGGCGACTTCCTCGACAGGCTGCGTGGCTTCGGCGGACGCGCCACCGCGTTCAAGGTGCATCTGGCGGTGCGCGAACTGCCGCGGCTGGAAGGCATCGAGGCCTCCGGTTTCGGGCCGGGCGAGCCGTCCCAGGTTACCATCGCTCCGAGCGTCGCCTGGCTGGAACAGGCCTTCGCCGATCTCCAAGCAGGCATGCCGTCACGCCGCCCTTACCTCACCGTCCAGGCGCCTTCGGTAGTCGACCCGACCCTTGCCCCGCCCGGACATCATCTGATGTCGATCTATGGCGGGCACATCCCGTCCGGTCCGGACGCCGACCACGGCGAAGCGACGAAGGATGCGGTCACCGCGCGCGTCATCGACACCATCCGCCAGTTCGCGCCGACCTGGTCCGGCGAATATCTTCACCGGCACGTCATGCTGTCGGCCGACTACGAGGCGCAGTTCGGGCTGCCGGGCGGCAATCCGCACCATGCCGACCTCAATCTCAGCCAGCTGTTCTTCCGCCGACCTGTCCCGGGCTATGCCAACCACGGCACGCCGGTCCGCGACCTTTATCTCTGCAGCGCGTCCAACCATCCGGGCGGCGGCGTCACCGGCGTGCCCGGCTACAACGCCGCGCGCGTGCTGCTGCGGCATCTAGGCCGGGGGCGTCCGTAGCACCGCCTCGGCGATTTGCTGGGCACACGAAAACAGAAAGCCGTTTCAAATATTGGAATTTCGTGCCAGTCGCGGTAGAGCCTGAAGGCCGGCGCGACCGTGTCGCCGCCGCCCGAGCGGGAGCATGAAATGGAAACCACGGTCGTCAAAGGCCTCAAGGTGCTTGAGGCCCTGGCGATGAGTCCCGGCGATCGGACGCTGACCGACCTCGCCGCGCAATGCGGTATGAGCAAGAGCAACGTCCACCGGTTGCTGCGCACGCTGGAGGAGTGCGGCTATGTCCGCCGCAACGCCGACGCGCGCACCTACCGGGCCTCGCTGC
>JAEUMA010000071.1 GCA_016793565.1 Rhizobiaceae bacterium | reverse complement strand
CGTCACCGGAACCGGCGGCGGAACGCTGCGCGACATCATCCTCGACGTGCCGGTGTTCTGGGTGGTGCATCCGCCTTACCTCGTCGTCTGCGTGGCGGCGGCCCTCCTCGTCTTCTTCACCGCCCATATGGTCGAATCGCGCTACAGGCTGCTGCTGTGGCTGGATGCACTCGGCATGTCCGCCTACGCTGTCATGGGCGCGGCCAAGGGTCTGGCGGCGACCGGCTCTCCCACAGTCGCCATCGTCACGGGCATGTTGACGGCCACGTTCGGAGGCATCCTGCGCGACGTCATCGCCGGCGAGCCGTCGGTGCTGCTGCGGCCGGAAATCTACGTTACGGCCGCGCTGCTGGGTTCGGCGATCTTCGTCGCGCTGGATAGGGCCGGCCTGCCGCTGCCGGCATGCGCGCTGCTGGCCTTCACCGGCGCCTTCGTTCTGCGCGGCGGCGCACTGCGGTTCGGCTGGCGTTTCCCAACCTATCGCAGCCGGCCGGGCCGTGCGCCCGAAGATATCGACTGAGAACCTACATCGGTGCCCGTCGTCAGGCTGCGGCGAAGCGCTGCGCCTCGCTGCCGTAGTAGTTGATGTAGCGGCGGCTGATTTCGGCAACTTGCAGGATAACGAAAACGTCGGTGGTGCCGAAGTCGTGGTCCACCACGCAGCCATTGCCGAAGCGTGCGCCCATGCGAAGGTAGCCTTTGATCAGCGGCGGCATTGCGGCTAGCGCGGCCTTTGCGTTGATCGCCTCGGCTGGCATCAGATCCATGCAGGAATGGCGCGAAGGCTGGGCCTCGACCTCCCAGCCCGGCATGGCGCGGCAGTTCTGGGCGAGGAAGGACAGCGTCAGAGCATGCGCCGCCGGCACGGTTCCGTGGAAGGATGCGCAGCCCGTCATCACGTCTACGCCGTAATGGTTCACATAGGCCCAGATGCCCTGCCACAGCACCTCGATGGTGCGGCGGGAACGATAGGCCGGCAGCACGCAGGAACGGCCGAGCTCGAGAAAGTTCAGGTGGGGATGGCGCGCGATCAGCGCTTCGAGATCGAATTCGTCCTGCGAATAGAAGCCGCCGGCGCGCACGGCGCATTCCTGGCGCAGCAGGCGGTAAGTTCCTACGATGCGCCGATGGTCCGGACCGGGCAACGCCGTGTCGAGCACCAGGAGATGGTCGCAGACCAGGTCGAACCTGTCGGCATCGCGCCGGTCCACCGGCGCAGCCTGCGCGACGCCGGCACCGAGTTCGTCATAGAACACGCGGTAGCGCACTTCCTGCGCGGCGGCGACCTCTGCCTCGTCGCGCGCCAGGCGCACTTCGAGCGAGGCGATACGGCCGAGCGCGGTGCGGCCGGCGATCTCACGCGCCCATCGCGCAGACGCCTCACGGGGAGCGGACAGCTTTTCGGACTCTGCCAGACCGGTCTGCACGATCGAATCTCCCTGAGTCCTGCGGACACTTTAGGGATAGTGTCGGGGTGCTACAGGAATATGACGTAAGCCGGCTCACTTTGGCAACCCGTCATTATGCCGGCGGGCGCCGACCGTTCAGGTCGGAGCGCCTTCGGCCACCACCCGCAACAGCGCCTCGGGGTCGATCGGCTTGGTCAGGAAGCCGTTGGCGCCGCGCGACAGAACGTTGTGGCGGGTCTTTTCCTGGCTGTCGGCCGACAGGACCATGATGCGGATCGGCGCCAGCCCTTCCTGCTCCTCGTGCCTGCGGATGAGCGAGACCGCGTCGAGGCCGTCCATGACCGGCATGTGCAGGTCCATCAGCACGAGGTCGTAGCGGTTGCGTCGCGACACGGCGATGACGGCGTCGGCCGCAGCCTTTCCGTTGCCGACGACGTCGACCCTATGGCCGGCCTTGAGCAGCGTCGCGCGCGCCAGCATGGCGTTGATGTCGTTGTCCTCGGCGACCAAGATCGAGAGGCCGGTTACGCGCGCGGAAGCGGTGCGTCGCGACTTGGTTTCGCCATACGGCGAACCGATCACGGTGGTGGGGCTGGCGATGGCCTTCAACAGCACGCGCAGCAGGGTCTCGCCCCGCACCGGCCGCGCCAGGAAGGTCGAATAGCCGCTGGCCCGGAACTCGCCGAGCCGGCCGCGGTCGTTGGGCGCGATCAGCGTGATCGCCTCCGCGCCGGCATGCCGGCTCTGACGCAGCCGCCTCAGCGTGCGGCCGTCGCTCTCCTCGATGGTCGCGTCGACCAGCAGTGTGTCGCACGGCGCGGCCTGTTCGCAGGCCTGGCGCACGGTGGCCACCGTCTCGGCGATGCCGCCATAGGCGCGGATGGTGCGTGCGATGGCCTCGGCTTCGACGCTGTTGCGCGTCACGATCAGGCAGCGGCGGTGCGCCAGGAGGTCGCCGCGTTTCAGCCCGTTCATCACGAAGTCGGTCGCGGGGATCTCGAAGACGAATCGCGAACCGTTGCCGTGCTCGCTGCTGACGGAGATCGAACCGCCCATCGATGTGGCGATGCGCTTGGATATGGCTAGCCCGAGGCCGGCGCCGCCATGCTGGCGGGTGGAAGTGCCGTCTACCTGCTCGAACTCGTCGAAGATGCGTTCGCGATCCTGTTCGGCCAGCCCTGGCCCGGTATCGGTGATGAGGAAGCGGATGATGCCGGACTCGCCGTCGCCCTCGCGCGATACGATCACCATCACGCCGCCGGCGTCGGTGAACTTGATGGCGTTGCCGATCAGGTTGAGCAGCACCTGGCGGATGCGTCCCGGATCGGACGTGATCATCTGGGGCACGTCAGGCTCAACATGGCAGCCGAGCCCGATCTCCTTGGCGTAGGCCTTGGCTGCGAGCAGTTCGACGACGTTGTCGACCAGTTCGCGCGGCGACATCGCCTGTGGCTCGATCTCGAAGCGGCCGGCCTCGATCTTGGAAAAGTCGAGCAGATCCTCGATCAGCGCCAGCAAAGCGCTGGCCGATGTGGAAATGGCGCCGACATAGGTGCGCTGCTCGGGCGACAGCTTGGTGTCGGCAAGCAGCTTGGCCATACCCATGATGCCGTTCATCGGCGTGCGGATCTCGTGACTGACCGTGGCGAGAAACCGCGACTTCGCCTGGTTGGCGTATTCGGCGCGCTCGCGCGCGTTGATCAGAGCTGCCTCGGCGCGCTTGCGCGCGGTGATGTCGCGCGCGATGGCACGGTGGGATATGTGGTCGCTCGCCTTGTCGCGCACCGAAAGCTCGATCCACGAATACCAGCGCCGCATGCCCGGAAAGTCGATGGCGACGTCGGTGGACGACAGGCATTCGCCGTCGGTAAAGGCGGCGTCCGGCACCAGGCCGATCTCGATACCGAAATCGGATAGGAAACGCCCGCCGAGCTCGCGCGGCTCGGAATGCATCAGATCCGCGAAAACCTTGTTGGCGTAGACGATGCGTCCCTCGCGATCGCGATGGACGACGAGGTCTCCCAACGCATCGATCAGGCCACGGAACCGCTCCTCGCTTTCCTGCAGTTCCCACATGCGGTCCGCGAGCGTCTCGAGTTCCGCCCGGCTGCGCGCGACGCGCTCGTCGGCGAGGGTCGCCATGCGCCGCTCGGCGCGGAACGTGCGGATCAATAGGCCCAGCATCAGCAGGCCGATCACCAGCAGCCCGAGCGTGACGAAGCGGGGGGCGCCGCCCAGCTCGGCCAGCCCCGCCATGGCCATCACGGCGGCGGCCGGCATGACGCGCAGCGCACGCATCCGGGGCGGCGGCATCTCTGGCAGCAGCGGCGGCGGTACGACCTGCGTACGCGCCGCGGGAACGGCGGACAAAGCCCGCTGTTCGGTCGTCTCCATCGCCCGCAGCCCGGAATCCCTCAACATGGGAATAGCCTTGCCAGACAGGCTTTATGGAAGCTTTGGGCTTTTACCTCGAATTTTAGGCAAGCGGCGGAAAACTACATCGCGACGACCACGCGGCCGCGGATCTTGCCTTCCACGATGTCGTGAGCGGCCCGGACGATGTCCGCGAAGCCGATCGTCGTCGACAGGGCGTTGAGCTTGGCCATGTCGAGATCGGTGGCGATGCGGCGCCACGCTTCCAGCCGCAGGGGGCGTGGCGCCATCACCGAATCGATGCCGAGCAGGCTGACGCCGCGCAGGATGAACGGCGCCACGCTGGAGGGAAGGTCCATGCCCCCCGCCAGCCCGCAGGCCGCGACCGCTCCGCCGTAGCGGGTCATGGAAAGGACGTTGGCCAGCGTGTTGCTGCCGACCGAATCAATGCCGGCCGCCCAGCGCTCCTTGCCCAGCGGGCGCGCGGCCGAGGCCAGTTCGGCGCGGTCGATCACTTCTGCGGCGCCGAGGTCCTTCAGATAGCCGCTCTCCGCCGGCCGTCCGGTCGAGGCTATCACCTGGTAGCCCAGCCTGGACAGCAGCGCGACCGCCACCGAGCCTACGCCGCCCGCCGCGCCGGTCACCACGGCCGGTCCCGCTTCCGGGCGGATGCCATGGCGCTCCAGCGCCATCACGGAGAGCATCGCGGTATAGCCGGCGGTGCCCACCGCCATCGCGTCGCGCGCGGTCAGCCCGTCCGGTAGCGGCACCAGCCAGTCGCCGTTGACGCGCGCCCGTCCGGCATAGGCCCCGTAATGCGTCTCGCCCACGCCCCAGCCGTTGAGAACAACCTTGTCGCCGGGCTTCCAGTCCGGATGCGAGGATGCCGTGACGGTGCCGGAGAAGTCGATGCCAGGAACCAGCGGAAAGCGCCGCACCACCGGCGCCTTGCCGGTGATGGCCAGACCGTCCTTGTAATTTACGGTCGTCGCCTCGACGGCGACGGTGACGTCGCCCTCCATCAGATCGGCCTCTCCGAGCCGCACAGTGGACACCGACTGCCGCTTGTCCGCGTCGCGGTCGATCAGGATGGCGTCGAAAGTGTCGGACATGGCGGTTCTCCCGATTGCGTCAGCGACAGTACCGACGTTGGCGCGAGCGTCAATCGGGCTCGCCGTCCGGCGCCGCTTTCCGCTCCTGCCGCCAATGCAGGAACTCCTGCAGCACCACCAGGAAAGCGCCGACCGAAATGAAAATGTCGGCCAGGTTGAAGACGGCAAAGGACCAGACCGGAGTGTGGAACAGGATGTAGTCGATGACGTGCCCGTGGATCGCCCGGTCGATGAGATTGCCGAGGGCGCCGCCGATGATCAGCGCGAAGCCTGCCCGCGCGAAAGTCTGAGACGGGCTTGTGCGCAAGGCCAGGAAGGAGACGAAGGCGATGACACCCAGCGAGACGATCGTCAGGCCGACATCGCCCAGTCCCGAGAACATCGAAAAGGCGACGCCGGTATTGTAGGTGCGGTAGAGCGCCAGGAACGGCAGCAGGTCGACCTTCTCGTGCAGGGGCAACCCGTTCTCGACGAGGCTCTTGATCCACTGGTCGAGCGCGACGGCGACCGCGATGAAGAGCCCGTAGCGGGCGAGCGCCTTCATGCACAAGGTTCCGGCTCGAGCGCCAGCGCGCCGCGGCGGATCTCGAACAGCATGACGCCCGTGGCGACAGCGAGGTTCAGCGAGTCGGCGCGGCCGACCTGAGGAATCCGCACCAGCGCGTCACAGGCATCGGCCAGCGCGTCCGGAAGCCCCTGTTGCTCGTTGCCCATCAGGAGCAGCACCGGCTGGCCGCCATAGGGCACCTTGCGATAATCGACGGCGCCCTTGAGATGGGTGCCGACCACCATACCGCGAAAGCCTTTTCGCCAGGCGAGGAAGGCCTCTTGCGAAGCGCGGGCGAAAGGCACTGCAAAGACCGAACCCATCGTCGCGCGCACAGTCTCCAAAGCGAACGGGTCCGTAGTGTCGCCAACGAGGATGACGCCCTTCGCGCCGACGGCGTCGGCAGTGCGGATGACGGTGCCGAGATTTCCCGGGTCGCGCACGCGGTCAAGCGCCACCCAGACGTCGTTGCCGGCCGGCCGGACGTCCGCCAGCGGCAGCAGCCGCTGCGTAAACACGCCGATCACCATCTGCGGGTTGTCGCGCCGGGTGATGGCGGCCAGGATCTTCTCGCTTACCTCCAGCACGTCGCCGCCCAGCGCGACCGTGCGCGCCGCCACCTTCTCGACTGCTGCGTTGCCGAGCGCCGACTTCGCGAACACCAGCGTGCGGATGGTCCAGCCGAGGTCGAGCGCGTCGATAACCAGCTTCAGCCCCTCGGCGAGGAAAGCGTTCTGCTGGTCGCGGAATTTCTTCAGCGCCAGGGCCTTGATGTCCTTGACCAGCGGGTTGGCGAGGCTGCTGACCTCCTTGACCCGGCCCGGCGCGTTGGCGCGTCCCTCGCTCATGGCACGATGTCCTTGCAAGGCAGGTCGCCCCCTCCACCACGCTGCGCGTGGCCCCCCTCCCCCGCTTCGCATGGGAGGATTGGCCGCGCTGCCGGCACGACCTGGATCCTTCCCCGTTTATGGGGGAGGCGGACCGGCGAAACCGGTGGAGGGGGCATCGTACTAAGCATCATGCCACCCAGCGGGAAAACAGCGAGGTGGAGAGGGCACGCCCGGCCGCCTTCTCGCGGATGATCAGTTCGCCCGATTCCACGGTGCCGCCCATCCCCGCGAAGGTGTCGCGCATCAGCGTGTGGATCGCGAAGAAGGAGGCGCGGATCGAATAGGCCGTCAGCACGACCGCGAGCGGACGCGGCGTGAGGATGGCGCGGCAGAGTTCGGCCATCGCCGGCAGGTCCTCGAACAGTTGCCAGACCTCGCCCTTCGGGCCGCGCCCATAGGCCGGCGGGTCGAACAGCACGATGTCGTAGCGGCTGCCGCGGCGCTCCTCGCGCTCGGCGAACTTCATGGCGTCCTCGCAGATCCAGCGGATCGGCCGGTCGTTGAGCCGCGCGACCGCCTGGTTCTCGCGCGCCCAGCCGATCGCCTTCTTGGAGGCGTCGACATGGGTCACCTCCGCGCCGGCGCGGGCGGCGACCAGCGAGGCCAGCCCGGTATAGCCGAACAGGTTGAGCACCTTCACCGGCCGCCTCGCCTGCTCGATCAGCCGGGCCATAAAGTCCCAGTGCGATGCCTGCTCGGGAAATACGCCGACATGGCGGAACGAGGTGAAGCGGCCGAGATAGTCGATGCCGTCGTGCCGCATCGGCCAGGTCTCGCCGAGCGGCTCGCGCGGGAAGCGCCAGCGGCCCATGCCCTCCTCGTCGGTGTCGCCGGTGAAGATGGCGTCGACGCGTTCCCATTCGCGCGGCGGCAACGCCGGCCGCCACAGCGCCTGCCCCTCGGGGCGGACGATCCGGTAGGGGCCGTATTGCTCGAGCTTGCGGCCGTCGCCGCTGTCGATCAGGGCGTAGTCGTGGTTGGGCGCCACTTCCAGGATCACCGGCAGGCGCTCGCCCGGCAGGTCGCCCTGCCGGCGCGGCAGTCGTGAATGGGAATCCGCCGGCTCCGACGGCGCGCGCACCGCTTCGCCCCGCGCTGGGGGCCGGCTCGTTTCTGGAGCCTTGCTGGGCTTGGGTCTCACGGCTGGTGCTCCGGCGTCAGCGGCTTCTGCCACGCTGCCCCTCGCGGCGCAACCTTGGCCGATCAGCCGGCGCGGCTGCGATAAACGGCGATCCCAGCCGCCAGGTCTTCCAGCGCGGCGCCCACCGACTTGAACAGCGTGATCTCGTCCCGGCTCTCGCGGCCGCTGCGCTCGCCCCGCGCCAGTTCGTGGAGGTCGGCCACGATCTGGTCCGGCCTCAGGACGCCCGAAGCAAGCGGCTGCACAATGTCGCCGGCTTCCTTGCCGGCGCCCGCGCGGGTGTCAACGAAGACCCGCGCGCGGCGGACGGCCTCGTCGTCGGCCTCCCGCATCGACGGCGTGAAGCCGCCGACGAGATCGACATGCGTGCCTGGCCTCAGCAGCGCGCCCTTCACCAGCGGTTCGGTGGCGATAGTCGCCGAAGATATAATATCGGCCTGCTGCAACTCGGCTTCGAGGTCGGCGGCGGCTTCGGCGGGCAGGCCGAGCCCGCGCAGCCCGGCTGCGGCAGCTTCGGCGTTGGCGGCCGTCCGGTTCCAGATGCGGATGGCGCGGATCGGCCGTACCGCCGCATGCGCGCGTGCCAGGAAAGGCGCCATCGCGCCGGCGCCAACGATCAGCAGGCGCTCGGCGTCCTCGCGCGCCAGCCAGGTCGCGGCGAGCGCGGAGGCGCAGGCCGTGCGCCACTGCGTGAGCCGCTGGCCGTCGATCAACGCTTTCGGCTCGCCGGTCCGGCCGTCCAGAAGCAGATAGAGGCCCATCACGGCCGGCTTGCCGATGGCGTTGTTGTCGGGAGAGACGGTGACGACCTTCACGCCGATGAAGCCATCGTCGGAAGCGCCCATGCGGACGAAGTCGGTCCAGGCCGGCATCAAGAGCAGCGTCGACGCGGCGCCATCCGGGCGTTCAACCGTGTGGTGGTGCCGCACCGGCTGCACGGCGCCGGCACGAAAGGCCTCACGCAGTGTTTCCACCAGACTGGGAAAAGTGAGCGCGCGGTCGATGTCCGCGGCGACGAAATGCGGCAGGCTGTCGTCCGTCACGTCAGACCCCGGGCTTGGCGACGGCTGTGGAACCGCTGGCGGCGGGCTTGGCCGGCTCACGGCTCCACTGGCGCGCCGCCTTGCGGTAGCGGCCCTGGCGGATCCAGGTCGCGACGCTGCCGACGATCAGGCCGAGCGCCAGCGCCAGGAATAAGAGCACGAACAGCGGCAGCTGTACGGTCAGCGCCGGATTGCCGGGATTGAACGGATCGAGCGTAAAAGCCACCGGCGCGCGGTTGGCCACCGCCAGGGTGATCAGGACGATCGCCAGCGGGATCAGGATGACGATGATGACGATACGATTGACCATGCCTGTCTCGCGTCAGGATATCGGGTTCGCCGCCGACAGCGGAAGATGCGCTAGCGCGCGCCGTTCAGCTTCTCGCGCAGTTCCTTGCCGGTCTTGAAGAACGGCACCCACTTTTCCTCCACCTCGACGGCGTCGCCGGTGCGCGGATTGCGGCCGACGCGCGGCGGACGGTTCTTCACCGAGAACGCGCCGAAGCCCCGCAGCTCGACCCGGTTTCCCTCGGCCAGCGCGTCGGTGATCTCGTCGAAGATGGCGTTCACGATGTTTTCCACGTCACGCAGAAAGAGATGCGGATTGCGCGCAGCGATAATCTGCACGAGTTCGGACTTGATCATGAGCGCTGTCCCCGTGAGTGATGCACGCGACGAAATAGGCGAATGTTTTTATTGAATTTTTTAGTTGCCCAAGACGGCTTTGTCAGGTTGCCAGACCGACAGGAGACCGTCAAGGAACAAGCGCTCCGCGCCGATTTCGCGCAACAGCTGGCCATAGCCCGAACCGATTCCAAGCGCTCCGGCGACTGTGTCGGCAAGGCTGCTTCCGAGGAACAGGCTGGCGGTCGACTGCGCCTTCTTCCACTCCACGATTTCCAGCTTCCCGTCCACGCCCTTGCCGGCCAGCCAGGCCTTGGCCTCGCGTTCGCCGCCCAGCTCGTCGATCAGCTTGTTCTGCAGCGCCTGACGGCCGGTAAAGATCGAACCATCGGCCAGCGCCAGCACCTGTTCGCGCGTCATCGACCGCCGCTCCTCCACCAGCCCGACGAACCAGTCGTAGCTGTCCATGATCATCGAGCGGATCATGGCACGCTCGGGTTCGGTGGTCGGGTTGAAGGGCGACGGCTCCGCCTTCAGCGGCGACGATTTCACCTCCTCCAGCTTGACGCCGATCTTGTCCATCAGCCCGGTAACGTCCGGATACTGGATGAGCACGCCGATGGAGCCGACGATGGAGGATTGCCGCGCCACGATGTGGTCGGTGGCGCTGGCGATCATGTAGCCCGCCGAGGCCGCAAGGGTGCCGACCTGCGCCACCACCGGTTTCTTGGCGGCGATCAGCCGCACCTCCTCGTAGATCGCCTCGCCCCCGGCGGTGGTGCCCCCGGGCGAATCGATCGACAGGATCACGCCCTTGACGGTGTCTGCGTCGCGGATTGCCGCCAGGCGCTCCAAAAGCTCGTCGTCCTCGGTGATCGTGCCGTCGATCTTGACCTTGGCGATGTGGCTGACGCCCCTGCCGGACAGTTCCTCACTGACGATCGTACGGGCCGCGACAATGACCGCGACCACTGCCAGCAAGACGGCCGCCACGCGCCAAAACGTCAGTTTGCGCCGCAGCCGCCGCCTGTCGATCACCTCGTCCGCACGAAGGGTCATGATGTTCCTCGCATCGCTATGACCCGGCGACTTCTAGTCGATACGCCCTGCCGCCGCCACCGCTTTCCGGCTTCCATCGCGACAGCACGCTCGACCGGGACTGACATTTCTTCCAAAAAGCACCATATTGGCGTGGCACCGCGCCGCCGGGTCGGAGGCGCGGACCTATGTTTTGTGCGCGTTCTATCGGCCGCCGGAAGGCGGCGGCGCCGGTCGGTGCCGCCAGCAGGCGAGGGGAAGGACGCTGCAATGGCGGTGAGCTTGGCGCAAGCGACGGGAACGGGAAGCAGCGGAAGGCCTCACGCGGGCGGCTCCTCGGGCCGCGACCGCACGGAGGCTTTCGCCCATGCCCAGCGGCACTCCCGCAAGGTCCGGCTGCTGAAATTCGTGCTGCCCCTTCTCGCCGTCGTGATCGCCCTCGGCTTCCTGGGCTACACCTATGTCGTGTCCCCGCGCGAGGTCGTCATGCAGATCGAGGCGCAGTCGGTGGAAGACGGCAAGATCGTGATGGCCAATCCCAAGCTCAGTGGCGTCACCAAGGACGACCGCCCCTATTCCATGACGGCGCTTCGCGCGATTCAGGATTTCAGCCGCCAGACGGTGATCGAGCTCGAGAAGATCGATGCCCGTCTTCCTTTCGACAGCGATTCCTGGGCGAGCGTCGAGGCCGAGCGCGGCATCTACGACAGCCAGGCGAACACGCTCGACCTGCCGAACCCGATCTCGATCCGCAGCGACCGCGGCCTGGTCGCCCGGTTGGAATCGGCGTTCATCGACGTCGGCAAAGGCGAGATGACGACCACCCGCCCCGTCGAGATCAGCCTGGACGGCTCGCAGATCACCTCCGACAGCATGCAGGTTGTTGACAACGGCAAGGTTCTGATCTTCGAAAAGCGGGTACGGGTGAACATCGATCCCAAGCGTGTCCGGCAGGTCAATTCACTGGAAGGTGACGACAATGCGCCTCAATAGCCTCCGTCCGTTTTCCGGAGCCGCCCTGGCGGGCCTGTTTGCGGTGTTCTGCCTGGCGCCGGCCTTCGCGCAGAACGACAGCGCCTCGCGCCTGTCGGGCCTGAAGCTCTCGGGCGACCTGCCCATCCAGATCGAAAGCGACAAGCTGGAAGTGCTGGAGAACGAAAGCAAGGCGGTGTTTTCGGGCAATGTCAGCGTCTCGCAGGGAGACACGCTGATGAAGTCCGGGCGCATGACGGTCTACTACGCCAAAGGCCAAGGCAATAGCGGTGGCTCCGCCGCCACCGGCTCCGCCGATATCGACCGCCTGGAGGTAGACGACAAGGTCTATGTCAAGTCGAACAACCAGGTCGCCACCGGCGATCGCGGCACCTTCGACATGAAGAGCGAGGTGCTGGTGCTTTCGGGCGACGAGGTCGTGCTGTCGGAGGGCAGCAATGTGCTGGTCGGCTGCAAGCTGACGGTGCAGATGCGCACCGGCGAGGCGCAGGTCGACGGCTGCAAGAAGTCCGGCTCTACCTCCGGACGCGTCATCATGTCGATCACGCCGAGCTCCGCGAACCGCTGATGCCGGAAACGCCGTCTATGCTGGCGCGCATCCTCAACGGGGTGCGCGGCCGGCCCGCCGCTCCCGCGGTGCGCCGCAATCCGGAAGTCTACAAGGGCACGCTTGTCGCGCGCGACCTCAACAAGAGCTACCGCGGCCGCGCCGTCGTGCTCGGCGTGTCGATCGGCGTTCGGGCCGGCGAGGCGGTGGGGCTGCTCGGACCCAACGGTGCCGGCAAGACCACCTGCTTTTACATGCTGACCGGCCTCGTGCCGGTGGACCGCGGCTCCATCGAGATCGACGGCTTCGACGTCACCTCGATGCCGATGTACCGCCGCGCGCGCCTGGGCATCGGCTACCTGCCGCAGGAAGCCTCGATCTTCCGCGGGCTGAGCGTGGAGAACAATATCCGCGCCGTGCTGGAGGTGGTCGAGAAAAGCCGCAAGGAGCGTGAAAAGACGCTCGATTCGCTGCTGGACGAGTTCCATATCGGCCATCTGCGCAAGGCGCCGTCCATCTCGCTGTCCGGTGGCGAGCGCCGGCGTCTCGAGATCGCGCGGGCTCTGGCCAGCCGTCCCAGCTACATGCTCCTCGACGAGCCCTTCGCCGGCATCGATCCGATCGCCGTCGCCGACATCCAGCAACTTGTCAGGCATCTGACGGCGCGCGGCATCGGCGTGCTCATCACCGATCACAACGTTCGCGAAACGCTGGGGCTGATCGACCGCGCCTACATTATCCACGCCGGGCAGGTGCTGACGCATGGCCGGCCGTCCGAGATCGTCGCCAACCCGGACGTGCGTCGCCTCTATCTCGGCGAGGCGTTCAGCCTGTAGACTAGCCACGTTGGCGGCAGCTACGTGGTTTTTCGGCAGGCCGTTGCGACATTTGTAGTCAAAGTGACGCATGGCTGGCCGTTTCGTCGGCCAATCGTCTTGACAAGCAAGAGCCGGGCCAGTTTCTTAACCTCTCGGGATAAAGATTGCTCCGGCGGGTACGGAGACGAAAACTTCGCGTCGGGGTCAGTCGGGGTAACTAGTGGGAATGCTTGCGGCAAAGCTCCAGTTGCGTCAGACGCAGGCGCTGGTGATGACGCCGCAGCTCATGCAGTCGATCCGGCTGCTGCAGCTCACTCATCTCGAACTCGAGAAATTCGTAGACGAGGAAATCGAGCGCAATCCGCTGCTCGAAAGGCTGGGCTCGCGCGAAGCGGAAGGGCCCGACTTCGCGGTGGAGCCGGAAGCCGCTCGCGTGGAAACAGACGACTGGATCGAGCCGGCGCCCGCCTGGACGGCGGAAGCCATCTCCGACAAGCTCGACACGTCGCTGGAGAACCTCTTCCCGGACGACCCCGGCATGTCCGACCGGCTCGGCCCGGAACTTTCGATGCAGTGGAAGTCGGCGCCGACGGCCTCGGCCGGCGGCGAGGGTTTCGACCTGGAAGAGACAGCCGCCACAACAACATTGCGTGATCACGTCGCCCAGCAGATCGTGCTGGCCATGCGCGACGCGGCGCAGCGGCTGATCGCGGGGGAACTTGCCGACGGGCTCGACGAGGCCGGCTACTGGCGCGGCGACGCCGCCGAAGTCGCAGCGATGCTCTTGACGGACGTGACCTCGGTCGAGGCCGTGCTGGCGCAGTGCCAGGGTTTCGACCCGCCGGGGATCTTCGCCCGCGACCTGCGCGAATGCCTGGCGCTACAGCTCAAACGCCGCGACCGCTTCGATCCCGCCATGCAGGCGCTTGTCGCCCATCTCGACATGCTGGCGCGCCGCGATTTCCAGGGGCTGCGGCGCATATGCGGCGTCGACGACGCCGATCTGATCGACATGTTCGCCGAAATCCGCGGCCTCGACCCGCATCCCGGCGGCGCCTTCGGCGGCGGCATCGCAGACGCCATCGTGCCGGACGTCGAGGTGCGGCAGGCCGCGGACGGCACCTGGCAGGTGGAACTCAACGCCGACACGTTGCCTCGCGTTCTGGTCGACCAAGTCTATTACGCCGAGGTGGCCGCTTATGCCCGCAGCCAGGCGGAGCGCGATTTTCTCGGCGAATGCCTGCAGAACGCCAACTGGCTGACCCGCAGCCTCGACCAGCGCGCCAAGACCATCCTGCGCGTCGCTACCGAGATCGTGCGGCAGCAGGACGCCTTCCTCGTGCACGGCGTGCGGCACCTGCGCCCGCTGAACCTGCGCATGGTGGCCGACGCCATCGGCATGCACGAATCGACGGTGAGCCGGGTGACGGCCAACAAATACATGCTGACGCCGCGCGGCGTCTTCGAGCTGCGCTATTTCTTCACCGGAGCGATCGCCTCGGCGGCCGGCGGCGACGCCCATTCCTCCGAGGCGGTACGCGACCGAATCCGGCAGATGATCGAGCAGGAGCCGCCGCAGAGCGTCCTGTCGGACGACGACATCGTCGACGCGCTCAAGAAGGGCGGTGTGGATATCGCCCGGCGCACCGTGGCCAAATACCGCGAGGGCATGAACATTCCCTCGTCGGTGCAGCGCCGGCGCGAGAAGCGCGCATTGGCGGCCGCCCGCTCCTAGAGCATTGCAGCCTTGCCGGGCTTCGTTGACAAGCAGGGGCGAACTGACTAGAAGCCCGCCCGCAAGACGGCCGGCGGACCGGGGCCTTCGGTCGCCTGGGGCAGGCTCGGCCGTCAGAGGCCGTGTGCGATGCGGAATCCGGTGCAAGGAGCACCGAAAAGCTTGTGTGCCAGTGCCGCAGGTATAAACTTGAAACCCGACCGGTCTGAACAGGAAGGCATTGTCTGAATGAGCCTGCGCATTTCGGGAAAACACATGGACATCGGCGATTCGTTTCGCGCGCGTATCGATGCGCGCGTGAACGAGGCCGTGTTGAAATACTTCGACGGCGGCTTCTCCGGCCACGCCACTGTTTCCAAATCCGGTTCGCGGTTTGCCGCCGACTGCCTGGTGCACCTGGACACCGGCATGTCGCTGCAGGGAACCGGTGAGGCCCAGGAACCCATCGTCGCTTTCGAGATGGCCGCCGATCGGCTCGAAAAGCGCCTGCGGCGCTACAAGCGCAGGCTCAAGGGGCGGGCTTCGGGCGCCGACGCGGAGCCGATGGATGTGGCCTATACTGTCGTCGCGGCCATCGCTGACGACGACGAAGAGGTTCCGGAAGATTACGCGCCGACCATCGTCGCCGAATCGACCGTGGCTTTGCGCACGATGTCCGTCGCTTCGGCGGTGATCGAGATGGATGCCCGCGACAGCGCCGTGATCGTCTTCCGCAATGCCGGCACCGACAACGTCAACGTCGTCTACCGTCGTCCGGACGGTAACATCGGCTGGATCGACCCATCCACGGCCCGCTCTGCGGGATAGGCACACTCACCCGATCGTCGCCGCCGGGCACCGGTTCGGCGGCGTGGAAGGGCAGGGCTAAGGATTATCGGGAATGGATCTCAGCGATCTGATCAACGTGCAGGCTATCATGCCGGCGGTCAGGACCAATTCCAAGAAGCAGCTGCTGCAGATTCTCGCCGAGAAGGCCGCCAGCATCACCGGCATTCCGGAGCGCGAGATCTTCGACACCATCCTGCAGCGCGAGAGGCTTGGCTCGACGGGCGTGGGCAACGGTATCGCCATCCCGCACGGAAAGCTCGCTGCGGTGAAACGCATCACGGGCGTATTCGCTCGCTTGGAGACGCCGGTGGACTTCGAGGCCCTGGACGATCAGCCGGTAGACCTCGTCTTCCTGCTGTTGGCGCCCGAGGGCGCTGGCGCCGATCATCTCAAGGCGCTGTCGCGTATCGCGCGGGTTCTGCGGGACGGCGATATCGTCAACAAGATCCGTGGCACCACCGATGCCGCAGCGATCCACGCTCTGCTTTCTGACACGCCTGCCTCACACGCCGCCTGACGGCAAAAGGGCGGCACTTGCGCCGCCCCGTGCCTCATCGATTCCTGTCGCCGGCCAGGCGTCAGTGGATGCTGACCGGGGTCAGTTCCTTCTGCAGCGCTCCGGCCACAGCACGCTCGCGCTCGTCCGACAGCAGGATCGGACGTCCGTCGGCGGCGAACAGCGCCCATAGCTGCAGGCCGGGCGCGATCTCCGGCATGCCGGGGAAGCGGCCGATCAGATCGTCGCTCGACATCTTGCGCAGATAGGCGACCTGGCCTTCGCCGAGATGGGCGAACTCGCCCTGCGTCATGGTCACGGTTTCTTCGTTCGTCGTCATGTCAGCCTCCTTTGAGCGGCCGCCGGCATTCCGGCCGGTCCGCCGAGAGCTTCGGCAAAGATCAGTCTTTCACCGAAATGTTGATTTTGCGTACCAGTCGTTCGGGCTCGGGCCGGTCGAGGTCGATCGCCAGCAATCCGTTGCGCAGCGAAGCGCCCGTCACCCGCATGCCCTCGGCAAGCAGGAAGGTGCGCTGGAACTGCCGCGCTGCGATGCCGCGGTGAAGATATTCCCGTTCGCCCTCTTCCACCTGGCGGCCGCGTACGACCAGCTGGCTCTCCTCGATCGTCACGTCGAGGTCGGCTTCCGCGAAGCCTGCTACCGCCAGCGTGATGCGGAGCTGGTCGGGGCCGCCGTCGGCTGCGCGCACGCGCTCGATATTGTAGGGCGGGTAACCGTCGCCGGACTTCGCCACGCGCTCCAGCGTCTTCTCCATCGCGTCGAAGCCCAGCAGAAGCGGGCTAGAGAATGGCGTCATTCGGCTCATCGTCCTGTCCTCTGAGAGCGACCCGGTCGGGAAAGACCCGGATGGCATCCTTCCCATGCATGCTGATATGGTCCGCCGACTCGCCAAGTTCAAGCATGAACGAAAGATGCGGGGGAGACCGGGGAAGTGCATGCCGCAGCAGCAGAAGATCATCATCGACACCGACCCCGGACAGGACGACGCCGTCGCCATTTTGCTGGCGCTGGGTAGCCCCGAACTAGACGTTCTCGGCATCACCGCCGTCGCCGGAAACGTGCCGCTCCGGCTGACCTCGAAGAACGCCCGAAAAATCTGCGAACTAGGCGGCCGGCCCGACATCAAGGTCTATGCCGGCGCGAGCCGTCCGCTGGTGCGCCACCTGACGACGGCGGAGGAAGTGCACGGCAGGACCGGGTTGAACGGGCCGACGCTGCCCGAACCGACCATGCCGCTTCAGAAGCAGCACGCGGTGGACTTCTTGGTCGAGACTCTGATGAGCGAGCCCTCCGGCACGGTGACTGTGTGTCCGCTCGGTCCGCTTACCAACATCGCGCTGGCGCTGATCCGCGAACCGAATATCGCCAAGCGGGTGCAGCGCATCGTCCTGATGGGCGGGGCCTATTTCGAAGGCGGCAACACAACGCCGACCGGCGAATTCAACATCTATGTCGACCCGCACGCCGCCGATGTCGTCTTCAGGTCGGGCATTCCCATCGTCATGATGCCGCTCGACGTTACCCATAAGGCGCTGACTACGGCCAAACGCGTCAAGGCTTTTCGCGACCTCGGTACGCCCGTGGGTATCGCGACGGCGGACATGCTGGATTTCTTCGAGCGCTTCGACGAGCGCAAATACGGCACCGACGGCGGCCCGCTGCACGATCCTTGCGTGATTTCGTACCTGCTCAAGCCGGAACTCTTCTCGGGCCGCGAATGCAATGTCTCGATCGAAATCACGTCAGAACTCACCATGGGCATGACGGTGGTCGACTGGTGGCACGTGACCAAGCGGCCGAAAAATGCCCTCGTGATGGGCGATATCGACGCGGACGGATATTTTGCCTTGCTGGTCGAGCGGCTCGGACGCCTCTGACGAAGGGCTCAGGCCAGCGCTTCGTCTACCTCCGCCGCCGTCGGAATGGCGGGCTGGGCGCCGGGTTTCAGGCAGGCCAGAGAGCCGGCAGTTGCGGCGCGCCGGAGCGCTTGTTCCAGCGGCAGGCCAGCCGCCAGGCCTGCGCCGAGATAGCCGCAGAAGGTGTCGCCGGCGCCCACCGTGTCCACCGGCGTCACGGCCAGGGCGGGCACGCTGAACCAGCCGTCTCCGACAGCCGCCACCACGCCGTCGCCGCCGAGGGTGACGACGATGCCGCGTCCCGTCTGCGCGGCAAACGCCCGCATACGCTCCTCGCGGCGGGCTCCCGGCAGTGCCAGCGCCTCTGCACAGAGGTCGAATTCCGTCTCGTTGCTGATGACGAAATCGGCCAGCCCTAGAAGTTCGGCCGCGCCCTTGCGATAGGGCGCGGTGTTGAGCAGGGTGACCGCACCGGCCCCGCGGGCGGCCAGCAAGGCGGCGCGCACGCTGGCGAGCGGGATTTCGAACTGCAGCAGCACGTGCTCGCCGGGTGCAATCGCCAGCGATTGTACCCGCTCGGGAGCAAGCGCCGCGTTTGCCCCGGCGGTGACCGCGATCACGTTTTCGCCCTGCGCGTCGACAAGGATCAGCGCGACGCCGGTGGCGCGGTCGCTTTCGTCGACATCGGTCAAATCGACGCCACCTTCCTTCAGCAGCGAGAGCGCGGGCGCCGCATAGGCATCGCGACCGACCGCGCCGACCATGCGGGCGGCAGCGCCGGCGCGCGCCGCCGCAAGCGCCTGATTGGCGCCCTTGCCGCCGGGCGCCGACTGGAGATCGTCACCCGACACCGTTTCGCCGGGCGCCGGCAGACGGTCGACGACGGCGATCAGATCGAGATTGATGGAACCGATGATGGTGACCATGCTGCCTCCCCAGGGCAGGCACGCTAGCGCATCTCCCCCGAGAGCGGGAGCCTGATTTGACGATCAGGCGTTCGCCACGCCGGCCTCCCAGCCGAGGATGGCGCGCTTGCGCGTCAGGCCCCAGTGATATCCCGTCAGGGCGCCCGATTTGCCCAGCGCCCTGTGGCAAGGCACTACGAAGGACAGCGGATTGGCGCCGACCGCCGCGCCCACGGCCCGCGAGGCGCTCGGTGCCCCGATGCCGGATGCGAGCGCGGAATAGGTGCATGCGCGCCCGAGCGGAATGCGCAGCAGCGCCTCCCAGACCCGCACCTGGAAATCGGTGCCGATCAGCACGATCCGCAGCGGCTGCTCCGAACGCCAGCGCGCCGGATCGAAGACGCGCGCCGCATAGGGCGCGGTCGCAGCGATGTCCTCGACATAGGCCGCGTTAGGCCAGCGCCCGCGCATGTCTTCCAGCGCCGCCATCTCGCCGCCCAGGTCGGCGAAAGCGAGCCCTGCGAGCCCACGCTCGGTCACCATGACGAGCGCCAGTCCGAAGGGCGATATGTGGAAACCGTAGCGCATGGTGAGCCCGGCGCCGCGGCTCTTGTAGTCGCCCGGCGACATGGCCTCATGCGTGACGAACAGATCATGCAACCGACCGGGGCCAGACATGCCGACCTCGTAGGAGGTTTCCAGCAGCGGCATGCCCTGTGCCAGCAGCCGCTTGGCATGGTCGAGCGTGACGGCCTGCAGGAAAGCCTTGGGCGAGAGGCCGGCCCAGCGGCTGAACAGTTTTTGCAGGCCGGTCGGCGTCTCGCCCACTTCAGCCGCCAATTCCTCCAGCACTGGCTGGTCGCGATAGTCGAGGCTGATCTTCTCGATCACGCGTCGGACGGTTTCGTAGTCGCCGCCCTGCGGCGTGATATCCTTCTGAAGGATCGCGGTCTGTGCGTTCATGGCCAAATCTCCTTGGCCGCGAATATCGTTCCGTATGGGGACGATCTCCACCCGATTCTTGCCACTGCTGGATGTTGTAGGTGAGGAGCCAATTCCGGCAGGCGCTGATCCTATCGCGCCTTGGCTGTCGCCAGGGCGCGGTTGAAGGCCGCCGCGAAAGTCTCGCGGTCGTCAGGATTGAGGAACCCGCCGATCGGAACGGTCTTCCCCTGACCCTCCACGCGCATGGCGGTAATGCCGATCAGCTCGTGCCTGGCCACCGAGAAACGTGTCCAGAACGGATTGAAGCGGTGCTCTTCAGTGCGGCCCGAAGGCGCGATCTTGCGGATGTCGAGCTGCGTGCGCGAAACGGCTACTTCCTCCCGCGCGCGCCCCGAACGGTAGCTGAGCTTGAAGGCGCCGTAGAGCAGGAGCACGTCGAGGCCGAAGAACCCGAAGATCGGCCATGCGCCGATCGACAGGAAGGCGAAACCCGCGATGACCGAGGCAACGAACATCACGCCCATCAGCACGCGAAAACCCTTCGGGCCGAGCGAGCGATAGGGCATCAACTCGGCGCGGAAGAACGGTTCGTCGGCAGACGGCGCGTTTGTCTCGTCCATGTCGAGCGATTATAGAGGATGCATGGCCAACCCCAAAGGCAAAACACCGGCCGCGGCAGGAAAGCGCGCGACCGCGGCGACCGCTTCGCGCCGGCCGCGCTCGCGCTACTCCCCGGCCGAGGTGGCGGAAATCTTCCGCCGCCTGTCGGTGCAGCGGCCCGAACCGGTCGGGGAACTGGAATATGTCAATCCCTTCACGCTTCTTGTCGCCGTCGTGCTTTCGGCGCAGGCGACCGATGTCGGCGTGAACAAGGCCACGCGGCCACTGTTTGCCGTCGCCGATACACCGCAGAAGATGGCGGCGCTCGGCGAGGCCGCGGTCGGCGAATACATCCGCACGATCGGCCTGTGGCGCAACAAGGCCAAGAACGTGATCGCGCTGTCGAAGGCGCTGATCCACGACCACGGGGGCCGGGTGCCGGAGGACGAGGCGTCGCTTACGGCACTGCCCGGAGTCGGGCGCAAGACCGCCAACGTGGTGCGCAACACCGCCTTCGGCCATCCTACGATCGCCGTGGACACGCATATCTTCCGCATCGGCAACCGACTGGGGCTTGCCCCGGGCAAGACGCCAGACGCGGTGGAGGCCGGTCTGCTGAAGATCATTCCGCCGCAGTACCTGCGCCATGCGCACCATTGGCTGATCCTGCACGGCCGCTATGTCTGCAAGGCGCGCAAGCCGGATTGCCAGGCCTGCGTCATCGCCGATCTCTGCAAGGCGGGCGAAAAGACGACCGACATCCCCGCGCCACTGATCGAGATCGCGCCGCTGCGGGAAGATGCAGGGCTGGCCTGACAGGCGTTCGTTTTAAGCGCCTATGCCGCGCGCCATCGCGGCGGCAAACACCATTACCAGGCCGAACAGCACCGCCTGCGCGCCGATATAGCGGCGGGCCTTCGCGATCTCGGCGTCGGCAACCACTTCCCCGGGCGCGCGGCGCCAACGCATGATGGCCAGCGTCGGGCCTATGGACAGCAGGCCGATCGCCACGAAGGCCGCCATCTTGCCCCAGAAGGCGTGACTGGCGGCGTAATACTCCCAGCCCTTCAGGCCGAACAGCAGGCGCGAGACGCCGATCGCGATCACCGCCACCGCCATCATGCCGTAGACCTGGTCGAGGCGGGCGACGCGCGCGAGCGCGGTGCCGGAGAGCCCGGGACGGATCAGTGCAGCCTCCGCCGCGAAGACGGCGACCAAACCGAAGACGAGGAGATGATGCAAGCCAGCGAGAATGAAGTCGGTGACCATGCCGCGTCTCCCTGCCTTGTCCGGAACAAGGACAAGGGGGTAGGCGCATATCTTGACGGTGTCAAGATATGCGCGGAACGTTTCCGTCCCGAGGCGGCTCTAGCGAGCCGTGCGCGTGACCGCCTTGTGCAGGTGGACCATCATCGCAGCGGCAAATAGCGGCGTGAGCAGGTTGACCAGCGGGATGGCCATGAAGGCGGCGACGACCAGGCCGGCCATGAACACCGTACCGGCGTTCTGGCGCCGCAGCGCGCGAGCCTCCGCTTCGGGCCGGAACCGCAACGCTGCGAACTCGAAGAACTCGCGCCCGAGCAGATAGCCGTTGACGACGAAGAAGGCGGCGACGTTGACGACGGGTATGAGCAGCAGAAGCAGCGCGAACAGGTTGCCCAGAATGACGATGCCGAAGAACTTCAGCGACAGCACGATCGAGCGCCCAAGCGGCAGCGCGCGGCCCGGCGTGTCTCGCGGATAGTCGTTGCGCTCGACCGTTTCGGCGATGTCGTCGAGGAACAGCCCTGCGACTAACGCCGTGACCGGGCCGATCAGCAGTGCGGCGGCCAAGGCCAGGCCAAGCCCCGCGGCGAGCCCGAGCAGCACGTCGACCCAGCCGAGCCCTCCGGAGAGCCCCTGCAGCCAAAGATCAACGCGCGGCAGCAGCAAGGCGTCGAACAGCCGTTTGAGCACCACCCAGGCCGCCGCGAGACCGAGCAGCGTTATGCCCAGCGTCTTCAGGAACACCGACCGGAACGCCGGCGTGAAGAGATTGGCGAGGGCGGCGCGGGCTGCGTCGAAGATCATGCGGCGGGTCTCCTATCGGCTGCAGATAGACATGCGGGGGATCCGCCGCAAGAATTGCCGCCGCGGCCCTTGCGTCCGCCGGCATTTAGGCTAGACCCGCGCGCGGCCCTCGCGCCGGATCCGTTCCGGCCTTCTCTCCGGAGACCCTGATGAGCGAATACGACGTTCTGTGCATCGGCAATGCGATCGTCGACATCATCGCCCAATGCGACGAGGCGTTCCTGATCGAGAACGGCATCATCAAGGGAGCGATGAACCTCATCGATACCGAACGCGCCGAACTTCTCTACAGCCGCATGGGTCCGGCGATCGAGGCGTCCGGCGGCAGCGCAGGCAACACCGCCGCCGGGGTTGCGAGCCTTGGCGGACGCGCGGCCTATTTCGGCAAGGTCTCGCGCGACAAGCTGGGCGAAATCTACACCCACGACATCCGCGCCCAGGGCGTCGCCTTTGACACCAGCCCGCTGGCCGGCGATCCGCCCACGGCCCGCTCGATGATCTTCGTCACGCCCGACGGCGAGCGCTCCATGAACACCTATCTCGGCGCCTGCGTCGAGCTCGGCCCGGAGGACGTCGAGCCGGTCAAGGCGCGGGGCGCCAAGGTCACCTATTTCGAGGGCTATCTTTGGGATCCGCCGCGCGCCAAGCAGGCCATCCGCATGACGGCGGACCTGGCGCATGCAGCCGGGCGCGAAGTGTCGATGACCTTGTCCGACAGTTTCTGCGTTGACCGTTACCGCGACGAATTCCTGGACCTCATGCGTTCCGGAACTGTCGACATCGTGTTCGCCAACAGCCACGAGATCAAGTCGCTCTACCGGACGAGCTCCTTCGACGAGGCGCTGGCGGCTATCCGCAAGGACTGCCGCATCGCCGCGGTGACGCGGTCGGAAAAGGGCTCCGTGATCGTCCGCGGCGACGAGACGGTGGCGATCGACGCCATCTCTATCGGCGAACTGGTCGACACCACGGGTGCCGGTGACCTTTATGCCGCCGGCTTCCTCTACGGTTACACCACGGGCCGCGGTCTGAAGGAATGCGGCGACCTCGGTTCGCTGGCCGCCGGCCTGGTCATCCAGCAGGTCGGCCCGCGTCCGCGCCAGAACCTGCGCCAGGAGGCGCAGAAGGTCGGGCTGATCCGTTAGAGCGGTTTACCGTTAGTTGGAAACAGTTCTAGGCCTGAACCGCTTTGCGAACGGGTCGTGCCCGCACGCCGGCGCGGTCACTCGAAGACGATCGCCTGCAGCGCGTTGCCGTTCTTCTTGAGCCAGGCCCGGCAGCGGGCGGTGTCGGGGCAGAGGCTTCCGCACAGTTCCCAGAACTTCGGGCCGTGGTTCATCTCGCGCAGATGGGCGACTTCATGTGCGACGAGGTAATCGATGACCGGCGCCGGCGCCATCATGATGCGCCAGGAAAAGGACAGGCTGCCGTCGCTGGTGCACGAACCCCAACGGCTGGAAGTGTCTCGGTAACGGATTGTCTTGGGCTTGCGCCCGATCGCGGCGGCATGCCGTGCCACGATCGGTTCGATATCGCGTTTGGCCTCCCGCTTCAGGAAATCGGCCAAGCGTCTCGGCATGTGGCGCCGGTCGCCATGCACGAAGAGCGCAGGAACGCCGTCCTGCGAACCGACCGTCACGGTGCCGCGTGCCTCCGGCGCGTGTACGATCAGATGCGGCACCCCGCGCAGCGGGATCTTGATTCCGGGGCGCACCTGCGGGCGGTCAGGCAGGCGCGCGATGCGTTCCTCCAGCCAGCCCTGGTGCCGTGCCAGGAACTGCTCCACCTCGCCCCGCCGCAAGCCTGTCGGCACGGTCATGCGCAGGCCGCGGCCGTCGGCGTCGATGCGTAGCGTCAGCCGTCTCGCCCGCTCGCTCTCTACGATCCGCAGCGCCAGCGTGCGGCCGGCGACCTGATGATCGCTGACCCGCTGCCTGGGCACCGCCGGCTGCCGGGCGGTTCGTTTGAGAAAGGCGAAGGGCATCGGCCAAGGTTAGGTGATTCGGCGCAAAGAAAAAGCGGCGCCGAGGGGGAAGCGGCGCCGCTCGCTGACCGGCTCTAGAAGAGCCGTCGCGTGTTCAGACTTCGTCGAGGAGGCCGGGCTTGCCGCGCCTGTCGATGACGTCGCCGCCACTCGCCTGAGCGCGCTTGCGCTCGGCCATGAAGCGATCGAACTCTTCCTGGTCCTTGGCCCTGCGCAATTCGCGCATGTAGCCGTCGAACTCGTCGCGCATGGCATCGAGCTTGCGGCGCTCTTCCTCGAGGCGGTTGAGCTCGGCGGTGCGCCAGTCATCGAAGGCGACGTTGCCGGTGGCGGGGGCGCGCTTCCACGCGGAAGCCTTGCGGCAGCCGCCGAAGAAACCGTCGGTGGCGCGGTTGACGTCGCGCTTGAAGCCGTCGAGCCGGTCGCCCCAGATGATGTAGGCGAGCATGGCGAGGCCAAGCGGCCAGAACACCATGAAGCCGATCACCATCAACGCGATGGTTGCCGGCGTCCAGGCCGGGCGGATCAATGCAGTCGGGTTCATTGTCTCCCATTCCTTCCGTTGGAGAGCGGCCGACCCCGGCCGCTTCCATTCGAAATGGTAGTGCTAGCCCCGGGCTTCAAGACGAGAGTCCCGAAAACCGGATAAGAGACTGAGGAAGCTAGGTTTTTTTGAGCTTTTCCAGAGCCAGGACCAGAAGGCCGGCCACCAAGCCCCAGAACGCCGAGCCGACCCCGAACACGGCGATGCCGGAAGCCGTCACGGCGAAGGTGGTCACCACGGCGATACGATCCCTCTCGTCGCGGAGCGCTATCGACATGGCATTTCCGAAGGCGGCCATAAGGCCGAGCCCGGCGACCAGGACGATGAGGCTCTGCGGCAGCACGGCGAACAGCGCCACCAGCGAAGCGCCGAACGTGGCGAAAATCACATAGGCGAGCGCGTAGAAGGGGCCGGTCTTCCAGCGTTCGGCAAGGTCAGGATGCGTGTCGGGGCCAGTGCAGATCGCCGCCGAAATCGCTGCGAGGTTGGTGGTAAGGGCACCGAACGGCGCCGTGATCAGCGAAACCAGCCCGGTCACCGTAATGAGTTCCCCAGCGGGCGGATCGTAGCCGGCCGCGCGCAGCACCGCGAGGCCCGAAAGATTCTGCGACGCCATGGTGACGAGATAGAGCGGCAGCGCGAGCCCGATCGCGCCGGCCAACGAGAACTCCGGCGCGATCAAGGTCAGCGAGGACAGTTCGAGGCTTGGCAGGCTCTCGACGCGGCCGAGCGCGAAGGCGAGGATGCCGCCGCCCACCAGGACGGCCAGAACCGACAGCGCGGCATTGTAGAGCCGAGCCACGAAGAAGATCGCCACCAGCGGTAGCACCAGCCAGGGATCGACGGTCGCGGCCTTGGCGGCGTTGATGACGAAGCCCACCACGATCCCCGCCAGCATGGCGGAGGCCACCGATGCCGGGATGCGGGAGATCAGCCGCGTGAGAGGCCTGAACAGTCCGGTGGCGATCAGCAACACGGCGGTGACGATGAAGGCTCCGACGGCCTGGTTCATGGTGAAGCCGGAACTCGCGGCCACCAGTGCCGCGCCCGGTGTGGACCAGGCCGTGATTACCGGCATGCGCGTCCGCCACGACAGCCACAGCGTCTCGACCGCCATTGCCAGGCAGATGGCGGTCACCCAGCTCGCGGTCTCGGCCTGGCTGGCGCCGACCGCATTGGCGGCCGCGATGATCAGCGCCAGTGTGCCGCCGAAGCCGACCACGGCCGCGACGAAGGCGGAACTCGGGATCGAGATGCGCATGGCCTAGCCGACCCGCGCCAGCATGGCATCAAGCGCGCGCTCCAGCATCGCCAGGTCCTGCGGACGCGACAGCCGGTGGTCGCCGTCGGGTACAAGCGATAGGGTGACGTCGTCGCTGGGCAGCAGCCCGACCAGCTTCAGCGCATGCTGGTAGGGTACGTCGGGATCGGCCATGCCCTGCAGCACATGCACCGGGCAGTGCGTGTCGATGGGGGCACCGAGCACCCGGTTGGCGCGGCCGTCCTCTATCAGCGCGCGCGTATAGATGGTCGGGTCGGACCCGTAGGCGGACGGCTCTTCGATGAAGCCGTGCGTTTCCAGCCTGCGGCGCATGTCCGGTGTCAGCCGCGGCTCCACCAGATCGATACTGAAATCCGGCGCCGGCGCGATCAGCACCAGCCCCGCGACGCGTCCGCGTTCGCCGGCCCGCTCCAGTTCGGCGACCATGCGCAACGCGATCCAGGCGCCCATCGACGAGCCTACCAGGATCTGCGGGCCGTTGGAGAAGGCGCGCAGCACGGCGAGGCTCTGCGCCAGCCATGTCGAGATCGTGCCTTCCTCGAAGACGCCGCCCGACTCGCCATGCCCGGAATAGTCGTGGCGCAGATAGGCGCGGCCGTTGCGGCCGGCCCAGCCGGCCAGCGCCTCGGCCTTGGTGCCGCGCATGTCGGAACGGTAGCCGCCCAGCCACACGATGCCGGGCGCGAGACCGGCCGCGCGGCGATAGGCGATCGGCACGCCGCCGACGTCGATGAAATCCGGATCGCCGGTCATGGTTCTGCTCCAGGCACCGCGCCTTGTGGCACGGCGTGCCCGTTACGCAAAGACGGAAGGTTCATCGCACTTCGATCCCCGGACAGTTCGGCATTTGCGTGATTTGTTGCGGCGGCTGTGCTATTGACTTGTTCGTTGGCGCACCGACATAGGGCGCCGCAGGCATCCCTACGTCAACGGTTGAGGAGAACACAACCATTCGCAGACCATTCAAATCCGCGGCGCCGACCAAGGACGGGCCGCGCGCCAATCGCGACATCCGGGTTCCCCGGGTACAGCTGATCGACGCCGAAGGCGTCAACCGAGGTCCGACCGCCATCAACGAAGCTCTCCTGCTCGCCGAGGAGGCCGGTCTCGACCTGGTCGAGATCTCGCCGAACTCCGATCCGCCGGTCGCCAAGATCCTCGACCTGGGCAAGCTGAAATACGCCAACCAGAAGAAGGCGGCAGAGGCGCGCAAGAACCAGAAGGTCATCGAGATCAAGGAG
>JAEUMA010000056.1 GCA_016793565.1 Rhizobiaceae bacterium | reverse complement strand
GCCGCGCAAATCGACCTGGGTCGGCGGAGTGCGTGCGGTCGGCAAGACGGCGGCCGAGGCGCTCGAACTTTGGGATCGCTTCCGGCGGCTCGAGGACGCCGGAGCCTTCGCCGTGGAATGCGAGGTGATCGCGGCTCCCGTCATGGCCGAGATCAACCGCCGGACCGGACTGGTCACCGTATCGCTCGGCTCCGGACCGGAGGCGGACGTGATCTTCCTGTTCACCTCCGATATCTGCGGCGAGGCCTCGCGCCTGCCGCGCCATGCGCGCGCCTGGGGTGATCTCGCCAGCCTGCACACGCAGGTGCGGGACGAGCGCGTGCGGGCACTTTCCGGCTTTCGGGCCGATGTCGCCTCCGGCGGCTTTCCTGCCGCCGCCGAGACCGTGTCGATGACGGAAGCCGAACTCGAAGCCCTGCGCGAGAAGCTGCGCTCATAGCCGCGCCTCGCGCTTGCCGCGCGTCGTAGCCTTCCGCAGGTGTGCGGTGCCTTGCCAGATGCGCCCCAATAGGCAATGACCATCATGGTGATGGGGGTGACGGCGTCATGACCAGCGGCAGCGAAATCGACGAAATCCGTACTCTGCTGGCATCCAAGCCCCGTCCTGTGGGCTGGCAACAACGGCGGCAACGGATAGAAGAAGTGGGATCGGTCTGGCCGGTCGCGGCCGACATCACGCTGGCGTCGGTCAGCGCCGGGGGCGTTCCGGCCGAATGGTCGATCGCTCCCGGCAGCGAGCCGTCGCGCGTGCTGATGTATTTCCACGGTGGCGGCTATTGCTCCGGCTCGATCGTCAGCCATCGCCGGCTCGTGACGGAGGCGGGCAGGGCCGCGCGTATCCGAACGCTGGCTGTCGACTATCGGCTTGCGCCTGAACATCCTTTTCCCGCCGCTCTGGACGACGCATTGAAGGCCTGGCGGTTTCTTCTTTCGCAGGGATATGATCCCGGCAGCATCGTGATCGGCGGCGACAGTGCCGGCGGCGGACTTTGCCTGGCGCTGATGCTCTCGCTCCGCGAATCAGGTGCGCCGCTGCCGGCCGCCGCCTGGCTGCTTTCGCCATGGACGGACCTCAGCATGTCGGGAAGGACGTTGGCGACCAAGGACGCGATCGACCCGCTGATCCACAAGGCCTATCTGGAAGAACTTGCGGAGGCCTATGTCCCGGCCTCGGTCGCGCGCACCGATGCGCGGGTTTCACCACTTCTCGCCGACCTGCGGGGGTTGCCGCCATTGCTGATCCAGGTGGGTTCGGCAGAGACGCTATTGGCGGATTCGACACGTCTTGCGCTCGCAGCCGGTGAGGCCGACGTGTCGGTGACGCTCGAAGTCTGGCCGCACATGATCCACGCCTGGCCGCTTTGGAACGCGAAGCTGGAGGCGGGCCGCCGGGCGCTTGCCGGCTTCGGCCGCTTCATGGACTTGCTCGGATGAATGCCGGGCTGCTCAATCCGCTTCCAGCCAAGGGAGCGACGTCATGATCGGTGAATACTGGCCGTGGTCTCAGCCGTCTGGAAGCCTGGCTGACTTCCAGCCGCTGCTTCCGGCGGAAGCCGAAGTGGTCGCCCACCTTTCCAGCGGTGATTTCGACCGCGTCGGCGACGGCTCGCGGCCGGAGACAGACGAGCCAGCGCGGCGAATCCGGGCGAGCTTCCTGCGCTTCCTGATTCTCGGCGGCGACGAGAATTCGCGCCCGCACGAGAAAGGCATACGGCTAAGCGGCGCCTGGATCACGGGCGTGCTCGACCTCGAAGCCTGCCGGACTTTTCGCGATATCGGCCTCAAGGATTGCCGTTTCGATTCCGTCCCGGTGCTGCGATCCGCCATCATCAACCGCGTGTTCCTCGACGGCTCATCGCTGCCTGGTTTGCAGGCGGAGAGGCTGGAAGTGCGCGGAGGTCTCTACCTTCGCGGGGCGAAAGTGACCGGCGAGGTCAATCTGGTCAGTTCGAGGCTCGGCGGCAATGTCGAGTGTGACGGCGCGCTGATTGAGGTTCCGCGAGGCGGCGTGGCAGTCTGGGCAGAGTCCGTCGAGGCGCGCAGCATCCTCTTTCGCGGCGCCGAGATTCGTGGCGGCGTCAACCTTTCGGGGGCAGACCTCCAGGCGGACCTGGATCTGGCGGGGGCTAAGGTCGCGCGGCCCGGCGACGTCGCCATCAATGTCGTCGCCATTGAAGTGGCCGGCAGCGTCGTCCTGCGTTCGGCTGCGGTCGAGGGTGAAGTTCGGATGACCGGTTCGCGGGTCGGCGCTGACATGGACTTTACCGCCGCCACGGTCGCCAACGCCGGCAAGGCCGCCGTCGATATGAGCCGAACGACGGTTACAGGCGCATTCTTCCTGCGCAAGGGCGCTGCGATCGACGGCCTCCTCGACATGAGCGGCGCCTCGGTCGGCACGATCCACGACGAGCAGGCATGCTGGCCGGGCAGGGGCGATTTGGCGCTGAACCGTTGCCAGTACGGCGCCTTCATCGACGGTCCTGTGCGTGCGCGCGAGCGGCTCGACTGGCTCTCGCGCCAGACGCCCGAGCGCTGGAAGGAGGACTTCTGGCCACAGCCCTATGAGCAGCTGGCGAATGTCTTTCAGCATATGGGACATGACGAGGACGCGCGCGCCGTCCTGATCGTGAAGGAGCGTCTGCAGCGCAGGGCTCGCCGGCAGCGTGCGCGCAATCCGGTCATTTTATGGTGGCGCAGGGTGCTGGACTGGGTCCTCGCGGTCACGATCGCCTATGGAAGGCAGCCGCTGCTCGCCTTCGTATGGCTGACGCTGTTCTGGCTGATCGGCGTCGGCGTGTTCTGGTTCGGCGAACGACACAGCACCTTCAAGCCGAACAGCGCGGTGGTCCTGCGTTCGCCCGAATGGAACCTATGCGGCATGCCGACGACCGAGCAGCGCTTCCTGGCCTCGACCCAGGCCATGGCCTACGGTCGGGCGGCGGAGGGGCAGACGCAACTTAACTGCTTCCGCGAGCAATGGGAGGCCGCGAGCTATCCGGAACTCGTGCCGCCGATGTATTCCCTCGACACGTTACTGCCGGTGCTGGACATGGACCAGAAGTCCTACTGGCGGCCGGATCCCAGCAAGCCCTATGGCAGAATGGTACTCGCCTATTTCTACTTCCAGTCCGTGATCGGATGGGCGCTCAGCCTGCTGGCGGTGGCCGGGTTCTCCGGCTTGGTGAAGTCGCGATAGTGCTCGGTTCCAAACCCTGAGCGGCATATCGACCAAAGCGGTTTACGCCGCCGGCTGCCCCCCCGACAGCGGCTTTGGCACGGCTTTGATGCCGTTTTCCAGAAACGCCTTGTGGACGGCGATGAGCGCGGCGCGGCGGATCATCGACTGTTTGCCGGCCCTGGCCTTGAACTTGGCACGGATGACCAGCGTGCCGTCCTCGACATCGGCGATGCCCTGGCTCTTGAACGGCTCCAGGAGATCCGGCGCGAGTTCCGGGTCGGCGGCGATGTCCTGACCGATTTTCTTGAAGATTTTCCGGACCTTCTCCACATCGGTGTCGAAGGCTACGCGGAACGCCATCTTTTCGATCACCCAGTCGCGGCTGAAGTTCTGAATCTTGCCGATCTGACCGTAAGGCACCGTGGCGAGAGCGCCGCGGGAATTGCGCAACGAGACCGACCGTACTGAGATTTTCTCGACCGTGCCCTTGGCGCCGGACGATTCGATGTACTCGCCATGGCGGAAGGCATCGTCGATCAGGAAGAAGAGGCCCGAGACGATATCCTTCACCAGCGTCTGCGAGCCGAAGCCGATGGCCAGGCCGAAGACGCTGAGGCCGGTGATCAGCGGCCAGACATTGATCCCGAGCGACACCAGGATCGAAAGGCCGGCGAGAAGCGCGATGCTGGACTTTCCGACGGTGCTGAGCAGCGGGACCAGCGTGCCGAGCCGCGAGCGCGGCGCGGCCATCGCGTCCGGATGGTCCGCGTCTGCCGATACTTCGGCGGCGAGGGCGCGCGCGCTCACGGTGCCGATGACGTTCCACAGATAGGCGGCCGCCAGCGCGATGAGGGCCACGCCGAACGCGTCACGGGTCACGATGGTGAAGTCGATGCCGAAAGCGGCGGCCAGCGGTGCCGCCCAGAGCGCGCCTAGCATGGCGACGAGCGCGACGATGATCGTGAAGCGGGCCGTCTGTCGGGCTGCTGCCGCGGCGATCGGTATTCTGTTGGATTCCAGGCCGGCCAGCGCCCAGCGTCCTATGGCCGCGTCCAGGTGCGGTGCGAGCAGGAAAAGGAGAGTGGTGAGAAGCACGGTCGATCCGCGCAGGCTTGAGCCCATCGTCGCCGCGGCCTGGGTGCTCAGGAAGGTCACGATCAGGAAGGTCAATACCAGGCCAGGCCATATCCGCGCCAGCTTGGAGCGCATCCTGCCCCGAGGCCGCCGGCCGGCCACTATAGTCGCCATCGTCTTGCGGTTGCGCCAGACGGCGAGCCCGAACACCAGATAGATCGGGATGACGAGCGCGGTACGAACCAGATCGGCCAGTCCCGGCCCGACATTCCATGTTTTCAGTGTCGCGGCGATTCCGGTTCCGACGATCGCCAAGCCGATGGAAATCGAAAAATCGTGCACCATCGCCAGCAATCGCTTGGAGCGATGCGGAACATCCCGGTCGCGGGAGCCGAGCAGAATGGCGCGGACGGCGGCGATGAGGACGAACCCCGCCACGGTCACGACCGTCCACTGGCGCAGTGTTCGGATGGGCAAGCCAGGGGCTGCGATCACCCGCGCCACGACAAAGCCGATTGCGATGGCGATGGCCGCTTCAAGCAGGCTGAGCAACAGCCGGCGCCAAACGCCGCCACCCTGCCTCCAGCCCGCGAGACGGCGGTTGACCAGCACGAACACGGCGGTGACGATCGCCGCGATGGCGACGACCTCGAACAGCAACAACGATCCGGAGGTGCCGCCTGCGGCTAAGGCTGCGGGAACCTGATCCAGTTGCTCACCGGCGTCGCCGAGCGCGTGGTATCGGTCGACCAGGCCTGTTGCGAGGCGATCGGCTATGGTCTCAAGGCCGTCGATCAGGACGGTTACGTCGTCTGCTGCATGCGTCGCGTCGCTCAAAGTCTGCCTCCCCCTCGAGGCTCGGTCAGCCTACCGTTCGCAGGCTGCCGCATTGCCCTTGCTGTCCTTGCATCGGGGCGCCGCGGCAGCGCCCGTTGCCCCCTCCGTCGAAGTGGCGATCGCTGCGCCGACCTGTCCGGCATAGTTGTCGCGCGTATCCTGGTCGAGTACGGCCACCGGCGCTGCGATTGCCAGGCCGGCAACCGTTCCGGCCGTGGCGGCGACGCCTGCCGTGGCCGATATAATCTTGTCTCCCAACCCCTCGCGGCTGTCGGTCAGCGTCTGGCCATCCGATATGCGCGTGCCGATGAGCTGGACGATCTGCGGCGACGACGCGAATTTGCCGTGGTTGAGCTTGTCGCCGGACTTGACCTTGGTGAGGTCGATCACCGTGATGTCGTTGTCGGCGAGTTCCTCCTTGTAGGGCTCCATCTCGGGGTTGATCGCGCCTAGCCGGGCCACGTTGCCCCAGACCTTGCGCGAAACGGCGAGCGCACGGTCGTCCTGGGAGACGAACAGCGTAAACTGCGGATGCGGGGTTCCCATGTCCGCGATCTGCGAGCGGAACACGTCCACGTCGACGTCCGGCGCCGCCAGCATGATGTTCTTGAATTTCTCCGGAAGGCCGCCATTGCGGATCGCCATCTGGCGCAGAGCCTCGAGAGCGAGCCAGTTGCCCATCGAGTGAGCGAGAATGGAGACTTCCTTGACCTCCGGATCCTTGGCCAAATACTGGAACATCGCCTCCAGTGCGTTGCGGGTGTAGTTCGTGCTCTCACGGTCGTAGCCGTAGTCGAGCGGACTGCCCCGGGACGGCCAGGTGATGAGAATTGGTACGCTGTGCACTTCAGAATCGTGCGTGATCTGCGCGAAACGGTAGACGGCGTCCTCGAAGCGGTTGTTGAAGCCGTGGATGAAGACGAGGACGCTCCGGTCGGGCGTCTTCTTAACGGACTGGCTGAGCCAGGCCTTGGCGCCGTCGACGTTGAGGTCCGCGGTCTTCACGACGGCGAAATCGGTCTCCGGGTTGGGCGGCAGCTTCTTGGGCCAATCGACTTCACCGACCTTGCGGTTCTTCTCCGGCGGTATCGATACGTCGATGTCCACGAAGGAGGGGGCCATTGCGCGCTCGCCGGTGAACATGATGCCCGGGTCGGCCGAGCGCACGCGCGTAGTAGCGACCAGCATGTTGACCTGAGTGGCGCCCGGCGCGGTCTCGGCGACCGGCGCCAGCACACCATGTGGCTTGCCCGCGCAACTGCTCAGCAACAATCCTCCCAGCAGCGCGACCGCCAGGCGACCAGCGACCCGCAAACCTGCGGCCATGTCATTATCACGGTTACTCACCACGCCCTCGCAACCCAGTTTGGCGCCCAAACCTATGCACCGGGCCACGGATTCCGGCTTACCCGAACGCGACTTTCCGGCCGCCGCAGGGGCGATCCCCACGACTGTGGCACTCCATACCGAATTCATAGCATGGAGTCTGTGTCGTTTTAGACAAAGCGCGGGCTTTTGTCCGCGAGAACGGAGCTTTAGCTAGCCTCGCCCGCCGCCATGCTGGCCCGCCGCCTGGCCCGCGTGTGGTCACGCCATTGCCGGTATCGTCGTTCCACCGAGTTCATGCAGAGATAGATGACGGGCGTGGAGTAGAGCGTCAGCAGTTGCGAGAGTATCAGGCCGCCGACCACGGCGGCGCCGAGAGGTTGCCGCAGGCCCGCCGCAGGACCGCTTGCAATCAGGAGCGGCAGCGAACTCAGGATGGCGATCGTATTTGTCATGACGATGGGGCGGAACCGCTGCTCGCAGGCCCGCATGATCGCCTCCTGCGGGGAGAGGCCGTCCAGGCGCTCGGCTTTCAACGCCATGTCGACGACCAGAATGGCGTTCTTCTTGACGATACCGATCAACAGGATGATGCCGATAAAGGCGGCCAGCGACAGTTCGAGGCCGGAGATCCACAGGGCGATGAGGGCGCCGAAGCCGGCGGACGGCAGCGTCGACAGGATGGTGAGCGGGTGCAGGTAGCTTTCGTAGAGGACGCCGAGCACGATGTAGACGGCCAGCAGCGCGCCAAGCAGCAAGTAGGGCTCCAGACCTGAAAAGGCCTTGAAGTCGCCGGCCTTGCCCTCGAAGCTTCCACGGATGCCGTCCGGCAGACCGTAGGCGTCGACGGCCTTGGTGATCTGGTCGACGGCCTGCCCGATCGAGACGTCGGGCGCCAGGTTGAAGGTCAGGGTGATCGCCGGAAATTCGCCCTGGTGCGGAATGGTGATGGCCGTGGCTTCCTGCGATTCCGAGGTGATCGCCCGCAATGGAATGCTGGTGCCGTCGGCTGCCTTCACGTAGATGCGCTGCAGGCTCTCGAGCTCGGTCCTGCCGGCGGAATCGATTTCCAGGATCACCTGGTGCTGTTCCGAGCTGCCATAGAGCATGGCGATCTGGCGACGGCCGAAGGCGCTGTAGAGCGCCTCGTCGATCGCCAGCGGCGCGATGCCCAGCCTCGCCGCCTTGTCGCGGTCGATGTTGAGGCGCACGCGCAGCGCCTGGCTGTCGTGGTCGCTGCCGACGTCCCTGAGCGTGGGCACCAGCTTCAGGCGCGCTTCCAGCAGATCGGCCGTGCGTTCGAGATCGGCCCAGTTTTCCCCGAGCAGCGTGTATTGGAACTCGCCTTTGCCTTCGCGGCCGCCGGCCCCGATGTCCTCTAGCGGCACCATGAATGTCCGCGTGGCGGCAAGCCCGGCGAGCTTGTCGCGGAGGCGTGCTATCACGACGCGCACGTTTTCCCGGTCGCCGAAGGGTTTGAGCATGGCGAAGAAGCGGCCGGTGCGCACACCGGTGGGGCTGCCGCTCACACCGACCAGGCTGATCACCGAATCCACGGCAGGGTCTTCCCGGATGATCCGCGAGATCTCGCGCTGCTGCGCGGCCATCGTCTCGAACGAGACGTCGGGCGCTCCGTCGGTCTGGCCGAAGATGGTGCCGGAATCCTGGATCGGCAGAAATCCCTTCGGAACGATGCCGAACATCGCGACGGTGGCCACGGTGATGGCTCCCGTCACGGCCAGCATCGTCATGCGGTAGGAGATCACGTGGCGCAGCGAAGACGAGTAGAGCGCCAGCAGAGCATTGAAGGCACGTTCGCTGCGCAGCCCGAACCAGGAGGCCGAGAAGGATGAGGAGTCGCGCAGGAAGCGGGCTGCCAATGCCGGCGTGAGGGTGAGCGAGATCACCGCCGAAATGAAGATCGCCGTGCATAGCGTGATCGAGAATTCGCGCAGCAGCGCGCCGACTACGCCGGGAAAGAAAAAGAACGGCGCGAAGGCGGCAATCAGCGAAAGCGTGATCGAGATGATTGTGAAGCCGATCTGGCGTGTACCGACGAGCGCGACGTCGGCGAGCCGGTGTCCGGACTCTCGCAGACGGACGATGTTTTCCAGGATGACGATGGCATCGTCCACCACGAAGCCGATCGCCAGCATCAGGGCCAAGAGGGAAATCAGGTCGAGACTGTAGCCCAGCGTGTACATCACCACGAAGGTTCCCGCCATCGATAGCGGTATCGAGACGCTGGCGATCAGCATGGCGCGCACATTGCGCAGGAACAAGAGGACGAGCACGACGACCAGCACGGTCGTGATCACGAACAGTTCCTTGGCTTCGGCCAGAGTGCCCTGGATATCGATCGAGCGGTCCATGACCATCTCGAGGCTGACGGTCGGCGGAAGCCAGCGGCGGATGCCGGGCAGTTCGCCGCGCACTCCTTCCACGGTCTGGACGACATTGGCGCCCGCCTTACGCTGGACGAAGATGAAGACGGCGGGGTCGTCGTTGTAGCGACCGTCTATGTTCGGTTCGGCCGAGTCCTCCTCGACCCTGGCGATGTCGCCCAGCCGCACCGGAACGCCGGCCTTGGTCGTGATGATCAGCGCGCGAAACTCTTCCGGCTTGCGCATCTGGTCGTTGATCACGAGCGTGGTCCACTGCCGCTGCCCGTGCAGGCTGCCCACCGGCTGCAGGATGCTGCTCTTGGCGACCGCCCGCTGAACGTCGTCGAGGCCCAGGCCCATCGCCGCCAGCGCCTCGGAGTTCACGTGGATCTTGATGGCGGGAGCGGATGCGCCCTGGATCGACACGGCGGCGACGCCATCCACCTCCGACAGGCGCTGCCGCACGACGGTGTCGGCGTAGCTGTAGAGCGAGGTCAGGGGCAGGGCGTCCGAACGCAGCGCAATCAGGACGATCGGCGCCATGGTCGGGTTGACCTTCTTGTAGATCGGCCGGGCGGGCATGTCCTTCGGCAGTTCGTTGGCCGCGGCGCTGAGGGCCGACTGCACGTCCACGGCCGCCCCGTCGATGTCGCGGCCGTAGCTGAACTGGATGGTGATCTGCGTGGTGCCCTGGCCGTTGATGGAGGAGATCTGCGTCACGCCGGCGACACGGCCCAGCCGCCGCTCGAGCGGCGTGGCCACCGTGGACGCCATGGTCTCCGGATCGGCCCCGGGCATGCCGGCCGTGACTAGAATGGTCGGCAGGTCGATGGCCGGAAAGGCCGCCACCACCAGTTCGCGGTAGGCCAGGCAGCCCAGCAGGAACATGCCGGCCGCCAGCAGCGTACAGGCCACCACACGGCGTATTGCGCCCTCGACAAACATCATGGGCGCGGCAGGCTCGGCTCGCGGGGGGGCGTTCTGACCGCGCCCGCCCGCGGTCCGTCGTCATTGGCGGCACTGCGCGTGGCCGGCCGCAAACGGCTGAGGAATATGTAGACCACCGGCGTGCTGTAGAGGGTGAGGAACTGCGAAAGCAGCAGGCCGCCGACCATGGCTATGCCCATCGGATTGCGCAGTTCCGATCCCGACCCGCCGCCCAGCGCTAGCGGCAAGGCGCCGAGGATGGCGGCCATCGTCGTCATCATAATCGGACGGAACCGCAGCAGGCAGGCCTGGTAGATCGACTGTTCGACGCTCAGTCCCTCCAGCCGCTCGGCGTCGAGCGCGAAGTTGATCATCATGATCGCGTTCTTTTTGACGATGCCGATCAGGAGAATGAGGCCGATCAGGGAGAGCAGGTTGAGTTCGTAGCCGAGCAGATAGAGCGCGAGCAGCGCGCCCACGCCTGCTGACGGCAGCGTGGACAGGATCGTGATCGGATGGATGTAGCTCTCGTAGAGAACGCCGAGCACGATATACATCACCACGATCGCGGCGATCACCAGCAGCGGCAGGTCGGTCAGCGACGACTGGAATTCCGCCGCCGTGCCGGCGAAGCTCGTGGCGATGGTGGAGGGCAGGGCGATCTCGCGTTCCGCAGCCGAGATGGCGTTCACCGCCTCGCCGAGGGATATGCCCGGCGCGAGATTGAAGGACAGCGTGACGACGGGGAAGCGTCCGAGGCGGCTGATCGAAAGCGGCGCGGTGCTGCTCGAAACCTCGACCAGCGAACTCAACGGAACCTGCCGGCCGGTCTCACTCGGGACGTAAAGGGCGTCGAGCGCGCTTTCGTCGAGCTGGAAGCGCGGGTCGACCTCCAGGATGACGCGGTATTGGTCAAGCTGCGTGAAGATCGTGGAAATCTGGCGCTGCCCGAAGGCGCTGTAGAGAATTTCGTCGATCGCTTTCGGTGAAACGCCCAGCATCGCGGCCTTGTCGCGATCGATCGTCAGCCGGGTCTGCAGGCCGCCGCTCTGCAGATCACTGGCGACATCGCGCAGTTCCGGGCGGCGCTGCATCGCCTCAACCAGCTTCGGCACCCACACCGAGAGCTCCTCGAAGTCGGTGTCCTGCAGGATGTACTGGTACTGCGTGCGGCTGACATGCGGGTCCAGCTGGATATCCTGGACGGTCTGGGCGAACAGCGTCACGCCGGGAACCGGCCGCGTCGCCTCGCGCAGGCGCTGGATGACCTCGTCCGCCGATGATTTCCGCTCGTCGCGCGGCTTCAGCGTGATCGACAGCTGACCGCTGTTGGACGTCGCGTTGGCGGTGCCGGTGCCCACGAAGCTCGCCACGGTCGCCACGTCGGGATCCTGTCCGACGATCTCGGCGATGGACCGCTGGCGTTCGACCATGCCCTGGAAGGACATGTCGGACGTGGTGTCCGTCACGCCGATGATGATGCCGGTGTCCTGCTGCGGCAAGAAGCCTTTCGGAATGACCACGTAGAGGTATATGGAGGCCGCGAGCGCTGCCAGCGTCAGCATCAGCATGCCGGTTCGGTGGCGCAGCACCCATCTCAGGCTGCGGTCGTAGACGCGCAACTGGGCGTCGAAGGCCCGGTCCAGCCACGGCATCAGAGCAGTGCGCGGGCGCGAGGCGGTGCCGAGCAACTGGGCGCACATCATCGGCGTCAGCGTCAGCGAGATGACGGCCGAGATGATCACCGCCACGCTCAGCGTCACCGCGAATTCGCGGAAGAGGCGGCCGACGACCCCGCTCATCAGGAGAAGCGGCAGGAACACCGCGACCAGAGACACCGTCAGCGAGATGACCGTGAAGCCGATCTCCTGCGAGCCCTTGATGGCCGCCGCGAAAGGCGAGAGGCCGCGCTCCCGGTGCCGGGCGATGTTTTCGATCATGATGATGGCGTCGTCGACGACGAAGCCCGCGGCGATGGTCAACGCCATCAGTGACAGATTGTTGAGGCTGTAGCCGCACAGGAACATCACGCCAAAGGTGGCAATCAGCGACAGCGGCAGCACCAGGCTCGGGATCAGCGTCGCCAAAACGTCGCGGATATAGATGAAGATGACAGCCACAACGAGCAGTACAGTGATGAGGAAGGTGAGCTGCACCTCCTCCACCGATGCGCGAATGGTCTCCGTGCGGTCGCTGAGGATGACCAGGTCGACGGCCGGCGGCAGCGCGCCGCGCAGTTCGGGCAAAAGATGCTTCACGCGGTCGACGGTCTCGATGATGTTCGAGCCGGGCTGCCTGCGCACTTCGAGCAGGATTGCAGGCTTGTCGCCATACCAGCCCGCCAGCCGGGCGTTCTCGACGCTGTCGACGGCCGTGCCGATATCGCGGATGCGGATCGGCGCGCCGTCCTTGTAGGCCAGCACGGCATCGGCATAGGGCTCCGCGGTCAGCAGCTGGTCGTTGGCCGCGATCGTATAGGTCTGCCGCTTGCCGTCGATGCTGCCCTTGGGGGCGTTGACGTTGATCTTCTGGACGGCGGCGCGGACATCCTCCAGGCTCATCCCGAGGGCCGCCAGAGCCTCCGGCACGATCTGGACGCGGACCGCGCGCTTCTGCCCGCCCTCGATCGAGGCAAGCCCGATGCCGTCTAGCTGCGAGAGCTTGGGGACCAGCACGGTAGAGGCGAAATCGTGAACCTTGTAGAGCGGCAGCGCATCCGACGTCATTGCAAGCACGGCGATCGGCGCGTCGGCCGGATTGATCTTGCTGTAGGTCGGTGGAGAAGGCAGCGACTGCGGCAGTAGGCCGAGGGTGGCGCCTATTGCCGCCTGTACGTCCTGCGCCGCGGAATCGATGTCGCGGTTGAGCGAGAAGCGCAAGGTGATGGCGCTGCGCCCGAAGGAACTGACCGAGCTCATCGTCAGCAGGCCGGGGATCTGACCGACTTCGGCTTCCAGCGGCGCGGTAACCGAGCTCGCCACGACATCCGGACTGCCGCCCGGCAGGCTGGTGACCACCTCGATGGTCGGGAAGTCGACGGCGGGCAGCGCTGCGACGGGCAAAAGCTTGTAGCCCAACGCGCCGAGCAGGAGGATGCCGAAGGTCAGCAGCGAGGTCGCTATCGGCCGCCGGATGAAGGGTGTCGATATGTTCACGGCGGTCAGTTGCCGGCTTCAGCCGGGGCGGCCTGCGCTTCAGAACTGTCTTGCGCGCCGTCGGCAATCGTCACGCGGCTGCCCGGCGCCAGCTTGAACTGCCCGTCGACCACGACGCGGTCGCCCTCGGTGACGCCGCTGCCGATCACGGCGAGACCGTCCTGGATCAGCGAGACCTCGACCGGGCGCATCTCGGCCTTGCCGTCGGCGGTCACCACATAGACATAGGCGCCTTCCGGCCCGCGCTGGACGGCCGGCGCCGGTACCACGACGACGCGCTCGGCGTTCTGAACAAGAAGCTTCACCGACACGAACTCGCCCGGCCACAAGGTCTTGCTGTCGTTGGCGAATACCGCCTTGAGCTTGAACGTCCCGGTGTTCGGGTCGACCTGGTTGTCGATCGTCGACAGCGTGCCGCTGCCGAGGTCGAGCTTGCCGTCGCGCGCCATCGCCGCGACGGGAAGGGATTTGCCGGGGCCGAGCTGGCCGACGATGTCGAGCAGATCTTCCTGCGGCAGGGTGAAGACCACGTTGACCGGCTGCACCTGCGTGACGACGGCGATCGTGGTGCGGTCGCCGATGCGGATCATGTTGCCGACGTCGATCTGCCGGAAGCCGACCTTGCCGTCGATCGGCGAGCGTATCGTTGTGTAGTCGAGCTGTAGCTTGGCATTGTCGAGGTCCGCCAGCGCGGCGTCGGCCTCCGCCTCGCTCTGCTCCAGGA